>DEHW01000241.1 GCA_002352135.1 Lysobacterales bacterium UBA2790 | reverse complement strand
GACGCTGTCTCAGTGATGACAGACCAAGGCCAGGATGATTTCGACCAGGTGGTGGTCGCTTGTCATAGTGATCAGGCACTCGCTCTGCTGAGTGATGCCTCGGAACGTGAGCAAGCGATTCTCGGCGCAATCACCTATCAGGCCAACGAAACCGTCCTTCACACGGATGCGCGCCTGCTGCCACCCAATCGCCGTGCGTGGGCTGCATGGAACGCGCATGTCCCCGCCGACCCCAATGACGCCTGCACAGTCAGTTACTGCATGAATCTATTGCAGGGCGTGTCGTCGAAGGATCCGTTTGTGGTCACGCTGAATCGTAGTGAGGCCATCGATCCGGGCAAGGTCATCGCGCGCATGCGTTACGCGCATCCGGAATACACCCATGCCAGCGTCGCGGCCCGCGCACGTCGCCATGAGATCAACGGTGTCGATCGTGTGTGGTTCTGCGGTGCGTATTGGGGCTGGGGCTTCCACGAAGATGGCCTGCGCTCCGCCGTGGACGTCGCTGCTGCACTGGGTGTGCGTTGGGTGGCGACATGAGCCTGCACAGCGCCATCTACACCGGCGACATCATGCACGTGCGCCACGCCCCGGTTGCGCATCGCTTCCGCTATCCGCTGTTCATGCTCTATCTCGACCTTGCCGAGTTGCCAGACATTTTCGCGCGACGTTGGCTCTGGTCGGTTGAACGCCGCAACGTCGCCGCCTTCCACCGTGGCGACTATCTTGGCGACGCGTCGATTCCGCTAGACGAAGCCGTACGTCGTCGCTACGCCGACGCAACGGGCGTGCGGCCCAGCGGTGCTATTCGTCTACTGACCCACCTTCGCCACTTCGGGCTGAGCTTCAATCCCGTGAGCTTCTACTACTGCTTCGACGATACGCCGACTGGTGAACAACTGATCGGCATCGTCGCCGAAATCACCAATACACCCTGGAAGGAGCGCCACAGCTACGTATTGCCTCTGCAGGATTCTCAAATTGCTGCAGTCACCCAAGACGAGCGACTGTTTCGTTGGCAATTCACGAAGACGTTTCATGTCTCTCCCTTCATGCCGATGGACTGCCAATACGACTGGCGTCTCGGCCTGCCTGGGCCACTGCTCAGGATCTTCATGCAGGTGAGCCGACAAGGTGAGAAGTCCTTTGATGCGGCGCTCACGCTGCAACGCCAGCCACTGACCGGAATGGCGCTGGCGCGCTGCCTGATCCGGTTCCCGTGGATGAGCCTCCGCGTGCTGCAAGGCATCCACTGGCAGGCGCTGCGTCTGTGGTTGAAAGGCGCGCCTGTTTTTGACCACCCCGCCACCGCCACTACAGCAAAAAACTGAGGCAGCCCAATGAATGCGTTGACCCCCACTATGGCGAGCGAGGCGAATTGGCTGGAAAGCCAGATCAGCCGCTCGAAGCCGATGCCTTTGTCGGCATTGCATCGACGGCTTCGTGCAAAGCTCATATCCCACCTTTCTGAGCTTCGCGAATGCACCCTAGTTCTCGAAGATGCCGACGGGGCGCTCACACTCGGAGACGGCATCAGCTCGCTGGATGTTGCCCTGTGCTGCCGCCTACGTGTGACCAATCCCGACTTCTATCTCGCTATCGCAACACAAGGTTCAGTGGGCGCTGGCGAGGCGTACATGGACGGTCATTGGCAGTGCGATGACCTCGTTGCACTCATCCGCATCTTGGTTCGCAATCGAGATCTGCTTGATGCGATGGAGAAAAAAGGTGTTGCGCGCCTTGGCGCTTGGGCCCTGAAGGTGTGGCACTCGTTCCGTCGCAACACGCTGCGGGGAAGTCGTCGGAACATTTCGGCCCACTATGACCTCGGGAACGACCTGTTCGCGCTGTTCCTCGACAACAGCATGATGTACTCATCCGCAGTGTTCGCCTCTGCCGAGGAGTCGCTGGAGGTCGCCGCGACCCGCAAGTTGGATCGCATCTGTCAGAAGCTGGATCTGCGTGAAGGCGAGCACATCATCGAAATCGGCACCGGCTGGGGCGGCTTCGCCATCCATGCGGCACGCCACTACGGCGTGCGGGTAACCACGACCACACTGTCAAAGGAACAGCGTGATCTGGCTCTGCAACGCATTGCTGCCGCCGGGCTGAGCGACCGGATCGAAGTACTCCTGCAGGACTATCGAGACCTTCAAGGCCGCTACGACAAGCTGGTGTCGATCGAAATGATTGAGGCCATCGGCCATCAGTATCTCGACACCTATTTTGCGAAAGTCCGCTCACTGCTGAAGCCCGACGGGATGGCGCTGATCCAGGCCATCACCATCGAGGATCACCGCTACGCGCAGGCTGTTCGTAGCGTCGACTTCATCAAGCGGTTCATCTTCCCCGGCAGTTTCATTCCCGCCTTGGCCCCCATGCAACAGGCCATCGCCCGCAGCACGGATCTGCGCCTGTTCCATCTGGAAGATATGGGATCGAGCTATGCGCTGACCTTGAACCACTGGCGGCAACGTTTCCTGACGCAGGTCAAGCGTGTCAGGGAGCTCGGCTATCCAGAGCGCTTTGTTCGCATGTGGGAGTTCTACCTGTGCTACTGCGAAGGTGGGTTCGAGGAACGCTCTATTTCAGTGGTGCAGATGGTGTTGACGGCACCGCGCTGTCGTCGTCCCAATATCCTCCCGGTCCTGCAGGCATGAATATCCTAGCGAACGCCATTGCCTTCCAGATTGTCTGGATGTGCAGCGTCGGTGGCGCAGCACGTGGCTGGTGGTGGGCGGGACCGCTCGCCTTGATTGGATTTGTCCTCTGGCAGTTGCCTCGCAGCCCGTTCCGACATGCCGACGTACGCCTTATGGCCGTCGCGGCGGTCGTCGGCTTCCTCGTCGACTCGGTGTGGGTCCAGGCCCAATGGTTGCAGTTCACCGCTCCTGCTCCGAGTACGCAGGTGGCACCGATCTGGATCGTCACCATGTGGATGGGATTTGCGCTGACCTTGAACCATTCTCTGAGTGCGTTCAAACGGCGGTTGGCACTCGCTGCCCTGTTTGGTCTGCTGGGCGGACCACTGGCCTATTGGATCGCTTCGACAACCTGGGAGGCTGTCACGCTGCCATCGGATGCGGGTCTCGCTCTGCTCGCCATCGGCGTGGCGTGGGCTGTGCTGACGCCTGCGATGCTGGAGCTGTCCAATCGCTGGGCACCTGAATCGTCGAGGGTTCCCACGTGAGTCCGTTGACACAGATTGGCTGGCTGACCGCAGCGGCCGTTATGGCTATGACTTTGACTTGGCTGGTTCAACTGAAGACCCGCAATGCCGGTTTCGTTGATGTCACATGGTCAGCCATGATGGCGTTTGCAGCCGCACTGTACGGCGTCACCGGCTCGGGTGCAGGCCTTCCTCGGTTGTTGGTGGTCATGCTTGGCGGCATCTGGGGCTTGCGACTGAGCCTCCATCTATTGAGTCGTGTCCTGAATGAGGCGGAAGATGGTCGCTACCGCGCCCTGCGCGAGCATTGGAACGATCATCAGGGCCGCATGTTCGGCATGTTCATGCTGCAGGCTGCCTTCGTGGTGATCTTTTCGTTGCCGTTCCTCGCGGTGGCAACCAATCCCGAGGGCACGCTTTCGTGGTGGACGCTGTTGGGTATCGCCATCTGGTCGGTCGCACTGGCGGGAGAAAGTCTCGCCGATCAACAGCTCGCCGCGTTCCGTCGCCGTCCCGAGAGCGCCTCGCTTCCCTGTCGCGTGGGACTTTGGCGCTACTCGCGGCATCCCAACTATTTTTTTGAGTGGCTTCACTGGTTCGGCTATCTGCCACTGGCGATCGGCTCGTCCTACTGGTGGCTTGCCTTGCTCGGTCCAGCATTGATGCTGGTCAGTCTGCGCTGGATCAGCGGCATTCCGTTCACTGAGGCGCAAGCGCTGCGGACACGCGGTGACGCCTATCGCGCCTACCAGCAGGAAGTGAACATGTTTTTCCCTTGGCGGCCACGAACGCCCCGCCAAGCGCGCCCTTCACTTTGACCCACCCGACCAAGAGACTGACCTTGCATGAGCCTTATTGATCTTTGCGAACGTGGCTGGATTCCAGACGCGTTGATTCGCTGGGGAATTCGCCGACTCTGCGAGCGACGACTGCGTCAGGAACGAGGACAAAGCATGGAAGATGCGTGGGCTCGATTCCAGACCGTGCTGGACGGCCTGCGCAGCAGCCCACTCGCGATTGAGACGGACGCTGCAAATGCTCAGCATTACGAAGTTCCATCGAGGTTCTTCGAGCTATGTCTGGGCAAGCGCCTTAAGTACAGCAGCTGCCTGTATCCGGCTGGCAATGAGTCCCTGGATGAAGCCGAGGAGCACATGCTCTCGCTGTACGCTGAGCGCGCGGCACTCCGCGATGGGCAGACGATCCTTGAGTTGGGTTGCGGTTGGGGCTCCTTGACCCTGTACATGGCGGAACGCTATCCCAACAGTCGGATTCTCGCTGTCTCAAACTCACGCAGCCAGCGCACCCACATCACCACGCAGTGCAAGATCCGCGGCCTGACCAATGTCGAGGTGCGGACCTGCGACGTCAATGCTCTTCATATCGAGCAACGCTTCGACCGTATCGTCTCGGTTGAAATGTTCGAACATGTTCGAAATTACGCTGAGTTGCTCCGCCGTATTCGAGGCTGGCTGTCCGATGACGGGCGACTCTTCGTGCACATTTTCTGCCATCGCGAACTCATGTATCCGTTTGAGACCGAAGGCGACGACAATTGGATGGGAAGGCACTTCTTCACCGGCGGATTGATGCCAGCGGCCGATACCTTCCTGCATTTCCAGGCCGACCTGCGTCTGTTGCAACAGTGGCGGCTGTCTGGCCGGCACTACCAGCAAACGGCGAACCACTGGCTGGAAAATCAGGATGCCCACGCCGACGAGGTGCTCGCGCTTTTCAAAGACACATATGGCCCCGACGTGGCGGCCGTCTGGGTGCAGCGTTGGCGCATGTTCTGGATGGCTTGCGCTGAGTTATTCGGGTACGCGAATGGCAACGAGTGGCTGGTCGCTCACTACCTTTTCGAACCACAAGGGCCACAAGTCGCTGGCCACTGACAAGCGTTGGCGCTGACCGGCAACCTGACCCGCCCTCTCAGGACAGCTGGTCTGCGTGACAGATACGCGAACGCATCAGGGCTCGTTTGCAGCGGGCTGAGCATCGGCCCCGGCAGGCTTTCCAGTGGCAACACGCACTCCTCTGCTGCGCATCCAGGCATCAAACTCCGCCGCACTCAACTTCTGCCCTGGCTTCATGTTGAAGCGCCAAGGGGTGTTGTCATGTGCCGTGCGGGGCTTGTAACTCGCGTAGGCATCGACGGGTCCGCAGCTGGCAAGCTGATGACGCAGTAAAACCGCTGCGACACTCATATTGACGTCACTCGATACACCCGCAAGCGCAGATTCGACGCCTGGAACGCGAACGGGAGTGCGCAACAGTGGCTGCTCCGGCTTACCGTCGCACACCGAGGCCACTGCCAACGGACAGGCCAGCGCGAAGCAAAGGACGGCAAAGAGTGAACGCATGGGATGTTTCCGAAGGGAGCACACGTCAGCAGTGTAACTTGCAAACCCGGCCTAGACATGGGTGACGCGGCAAACGGACACAAAAAAACATCGCCGCGTGCTTGCCGCGGCGATGTCATCAACTGCCTTCGCAGGCGTTGCTGCTGAACGCCTAGGAAAATCAGCGGGCCGCGCCCAGATCTTCCTTGATGCGCGCTGCTTTGCCTTCCAGATCACGCAGGTAGTACAGCTTGGCTGCACGCACCTTGCCGCGACGCTTCACTTCCACCGAGTCAATCAGCGGTGAATGCGACTGGAACACACGCTCGACGCCCGTGCCATGCGAAATCTTGCGCACAGTGAAAGCGGAGTTCAGGCCACGATTGCGCTTGGCAATCACTACACCTTCGTAAGCCTGGACGCGCTCACGGTTACCTTCCTTCACCTTGACATTGACGATCACGGTATCGCCAGGGCCAAAATCCGGAAGCGCGCGCTGCATTTGCGCAGCTTCGAACTCGGCAATAATTGATTTGTTGAGTTTGCTCATGACACTACCCACCCGCAAAGAATCAGCCATTGTAACGCGAACCTGACCTGCGGTCAGCTCCACACCAGATCACTTCCCGTCCGCGCCACGTTGCGCGCGAAACAGCTCCAACAATTGTCGATCACTGGCGCTCAAGTCGAGACGCTCCAGCAAATCAGGGCGTCGCAACCAGGTACGCCCCAACGACTGCATGCGCCTCCAGCGCGCGATCGCCTTGTGGTCCCCAGATAGCAGCACCGCGGGAACCTCTCCGCTTTCATCCCGCTCAGGGCGGGTGAAGTGCGGACAATCGAGCAATCCATTCTCGAACGAATCCTGAGTCGCACTGTCGGCTGCGTTCAACGCACCATCCTGCAATCGGCCAATCGCATCGATCAGCACAGCCGCCGCCAGTTCACCACCCGACAGCACGTAGTCACCCACCGAAATTTCTTCATCGATTTCGGTCTGCAGCAAACGCTCGTCGACGCCCTCATATCGGCCACAAAGCAGCGCCAACCTCGGGACTACCGCCAACTCTCGAACCCTCTGTTGCGTCAACGGACGCCCCTGCGGACTCAGATAGATCGTTCGAACCGGCCGCTCGTCAGCTTTGCGAATCTCAGCCAGCGCCAAACGCAGCGGTTCAACCATCATCACCATGCCGGGACCGCCGCCATAGGGGCGATGGTCGATCGTACGGTAGTTGTCGAAGGCAAAATCACGCGGATTCCACGCCTCGACCTGCAACAGTTCCCGCTGCACCGCCCGCCCAACGACACCGAAGGACACGCACTGCTGGATGAATTCAGGAAATAGGCTGATGACGTCGATCCGCATCGACCCGCTCCCAGACGAGACCTCAGAATTCGGGGTCCCAGTCCACCACAATTCGGCGCGCCGCCAAATCAACGCTACGCACCACTTCATCCATCACGAACGGCAGCAATCGCTCTCGCTCGCCTCGAACCACCATCACGTCATTGGCACCCGTGGCAAACAGATGAGACACCTGTCCAAACACTGCACCGTCGACGTGTTGCACGGTCATGCCTTCCAGATCAACCCAGTAGAACTGGCCTGAATCGGGTGCAGGCAACACCGCACGATCAACCCAAACAGAGGCACCGACCCAAGCTTCAGCCAAGTCGCGGGATTCGCAATCGGCAATCCTCGCCACCAAACCCTTGCCCTGCGGCTTCAACTCCAGTGGATCAACGGCGACGGTTTCACCGCGCCGCTCGACCCACCAAGGCCGGTATCGCAGAGCCGAGACACGAGGCTCCGTGTAGGACTCGAACTTGAGCTGACCCCGGATTCCCGAGACGCCAACGAAACGTCCGATCAACACCCGCCGCGGTTGCTCCGCATCCACGCCGGGCACGAAATCAGGCAGCAGCGGCAGTACGCGAGGCTTCCTTGTACAGCGCCTCGACTTTGTCGGACATCTGCGCACCCACACCGATCCAATGAGCGACGCGTGCGGTATCCAATTGCACCTTGGCCTCAGCGCCTTGGGCGATCGGGTTGTAGAAACCGACGCGCTCGATGGCGCGGCCATCGCGCTTGTTGCGCTGGTCGGTCACAACGATGTGATAGAAGGGGCGCTTCTTGGCGCCACCACGGGTCAGACGGATCTTGACCATAAGAATGAGCTCTGTAGTTCGCAAGGGAAGATTGGGCACGTTCAGCGCCCAAGGGAACGCGGAATGATAGCGCGTGTCTGGCAGATTGCAAAGCTGCGAATTTCCGCAGCGTCCTCTGTTAACCGAAAGGCATTCCACCAGGGCCGCGACCTCCCATCAGGCCGCGCATGCCACGCATCATGCCTTTCAGCCCGCCGCCGGTCAGCTTGGACATCATTTTTTCCATCTGCATGAACTGCTTGAGCAGCTTGTTGACGTCGGCGGGTGATGTTCCAGACCCTTTCGCGACGCGCGCCCGACGCGAACCATTCAGCACCGCCGGGAAGCGCCTCTCCTTCTTGGTCATGGAGTTGATGATGGCAATCATGCGTAGCACCTCGCGATCATTGACCTTGCTTTTCACGCTCTCCGGAATAGCACCGACACCGGGCAACTTATCGAGCAGATTGCTCAGGCCGCCCATGTTCTGCATCTGTTCCAACTGGTCCCGCATGTCGTTCAGGTCGAACTTCTTGCCTTTGGCTACCTTCTCCGCGAGCTTGGCCGCCTTCTCCTGATCAACGCTGCGCTCGACTTCTTCGACCAGAGACAGGACGTCACCCATGTCGAGGATTCGGCTGGCAATACGGTCGGGATGAAAAACATCCAAACCATCGGGCTTTTCGCTCACGCCGATGAATTTGATCGGACGACCGGTGACATAGCGAACCGACAGCGCGGCGCCACCGCGCGCATCACCATCGGTCTTCGTCAGCACGACGCCGGTCAGCGGAAGCGCATCAGCAAACGCCTTTGCCGTCGTAGCGGCGTCCTGTCCGGTCATCGAGTCAACGACGAACAGCGTTTCAGCCGGAACAATCGCCGCATGCAATGCCTTGATTTCCGCCATCATGGCTTCGTCGATGCTCAGCCGCCCAGCCGTGTCCACCAGCACCACATCGACAAACTGCTTGCGCGCAGAATCCAGTGCCGCATTGGCAATATCGATTGGCTTCTGATCCGGGTGACTGGGGTGGAACAGCACTCCGACCTGCTCAGCCAGGGTTTGCAACTGGGCAATCGCGGCCGGACGGTAAACGTCGCAACTGACCACCATCACCTTCTTCTTGCGTCGTTCGCGCAACAGCTTGGCGAGCTTGCCGACGGTGGTGGTCTTGCCTGCACCCTGCAAGCCCGCCATCAAAATCACGGCAGGCGCGGGCACATGGAGATTCAGATCCTGCGCCGCCGAGCCCATGACCGCCGTCAACTCATCACGCACCACTTTGATCAGGGCCTGTCCCGGCGTCAGGCTCTTCAACACTTCCTGCCCGACCGCACGCACCTTGATGCGTTGAATCAGTGCTTGCACCACCGGCAGGGCGACGTCGGCTTCCAGCAATGCAACCCGCACATCCCGCAACGCATCACGAATGTTCTCTTCGGAAAGGCGTCCACGCCCGCGCAGGCGCTGGACAGTGGCAGACAATCGCTGACTCAGGGATTCAAACATGGCTGAAAGGCGGCCTTGAACGGGTCGGCGAGTATAGCTGATGCCACCTTTCACCAAACTCGGGACGTGTCTGCATCCGCTTAGACAGGGCACCATAGAGACTCTGCCTCAGGCGGTCTTCGTATGCGACACTTTCACGATGACCAGCCTCAGTCTGCAATTGATCGCCAGCATCCTGTATTTCGGCACGACCTACCTTGCCATGGAGCAAGTGCGCCATCAGCGTCGCGGCTTGAGTGCAATGGTGCTCGGCCTGATTGCGGTCGACCTGCACGCCGTCGGCTACGCGTGGCATTCGTGGGGCGCAGGCGCACCCAATCTGCACTTTTTTGCCGCGCTATCGTTGGTCGGCATGGTGATGGCGGCGGTCTCGCTATTGCAGTCGATCAAACAACAGGCAACCGCCCTGCAAATCGTGATCATGCCGATCGCAGGGATCTGCGCCATTCCCTTCGCTCTGCAAACACCTCCACTGCAACCTATCGCCTTGGATTGGCGCATCCAGGCTCATGCCTGGCTGGCCCTGTTCTCGTATGCCGCGCTCAGTGTCGCCACTATCACGGCGCTCATGCTCGCCGCGCAGGAGCGAAGACTGCGCCAACGTCGAGCGTTGATCGCGCAAAGTGTTCTTCCGCCACTGATCCAGATTGAGTCACTGCTGTTTCGCTTGCTGCAGGCGGCTTTCCTGCTGCTCACGCTGACACTGCTCTCGGGCGCACTCTTCATCGAAGATCTTTTTGCTCAACATCTGGTACACAAGACGGTACTGTCGATTCTCTCGTGGATCGTGCTGGGCGTATTGCTGGCGGGGCGGTATCGCTACGGCTGGCGGGGACGCAAGGCCGTTCGTCTGACACTGCTGTCCATGGGGCTGTTGTTGCTGGCGTTTTTCGGCAGCAAACTGGTCATTGAACTCATCCTGCAGCGCCATTGACGGCCCCATGTCAGCCTTGCTCACGCCCCCACCGCGTCGCCAATTCCATCGGTTTCCGCTGGAAGGAAGCGTGCGCGTCTACTCGGGCGTCGCCATGTGGAACACCGAGTTGATCGATGTCTCGCTGCGCGGCGCGCTGGTCGAACGCCCGAAGGGCTTCGACGTGTCGGTCGGCGCCTGCTATCGCCTCGACATGCGCCTGGAGGGTGGCCCGATCATCGGGATGTCGGTCACACTCGCCCATGTGCACGAAAGCAGCCTTGGGTTTCGCTGCCAACGCATCGATCTGGACAGCTTCCTGCGACTCAAACGGATGATCGAGCTGAATCTCGGCAACACCGACATGCTGGAGCGCGAACTGGAAGCTCTAGGCAGTCGCTGAGTCATGCAGGAGGCGGTTATTCCGCCGCCTCAAGCGCTTCGGATAGTCGATCCACCGCGATGATCTGCAAATCCTTGAAGCCACCTTTCCGCGGTGCATTGGCATGCGGCACGATGGCGCGCTTGAAGCCATGGCTCGCCGCTTCCCGCAGGCGTTCTTCGCCGTTCGGCACGGGCCGGATCTCGCCTGACAGGCCCACTTCGCCAAAGGCAACGGTCTTTTCGGCCAGAGCGCGACTGCGATAACTCGACAACACCGCCAGCAACACCGGCAGGTCAGCGGCGGTTTCCTGTACGCGGATACCGCCAACCACATTGACGAAGACGTCCTGATCGAACACCGCCAAGCCGCCGTGGCGATGCAGCACTGCCAACAGCATGGCCAACCGATTCTGCTCCAGGCCCAACGACACGCGTCGCGGATTGGCCAATGAACTCTGATCAACCAAGGCCTGCACTTCGACGAGCAGCGGTCGCGTTCCTTCGCGCGTGACCATCACGATGCTGCCCGGTGTGTCCATGGCCGAGCCGGACAGAAAGATCGCCGAGGGATTGGGCACTTCCCGCAGCCCGCGATCCGACATCGCGAACACGCCCAGCTCATTCACGGCGCCAAATCGGTTCTTGAAGGCACGCAGGACACGGAAGCGCCCACCGCTTTCGCCCTCGAAATACAACACCGCATCCACCATGTGCTCCAACACTCGTGGCCCGGCAATGCCGCCTTCCTTGGTCACATGACCGACCAAGAAGATGCTGATGTCCTGTTCCTTCGCCAGGCGCACCAGACGGGCTGCCGATTCGCGCACCTGACTGACCGATCCCGGTGCCGCAGGCAATTGTTCCGAGTAGATGGTCTGGATCGAATCGATGACCGCAAGACGCGGCTTCTCGCGCAGCAATTGCGCAGCGATACGTTCGACACAGGTTTCGGTCAGGCAATGCAGCCCTGACAGCGACAAGCCGAGCCGACCGGCACGACTGGCCACCTGTGCCAAGCTCTCTTCACCGGTGACGTACAGTCCCTGCATCCGCCCAGCCACCGCATCCAATGCCTGCAGCAGCAGGGTGGACTTACCGATTCCCGGATCACCACCAATCAACACCACCGAGCCATCCACCAGACCACCACCAAGGACACGATCCAGTTCGCCGATGCCCACCTCGGTGCGCGATTCCACGCCCTGCGGAACCTGATCCAGTCGCGTAACCACGGCCGCAGAGCTCTGTCCCGCGTAGCCCGCCCGTCGCCCTTCGGCTGTGGGCGCCGACACGACGATTTCACTCAGCGTGTTCCACGCGCCGCAGTCCCCGCACTGGCCCTGCCACTTGCTGCTGCTGGCACCACACTCGCTGCACACGAATGCCGTCTTGGGCTTGGCCATGCGGAACTCCTTGCGGTGATTGATCGCTCGCGGCAACACGCAGTCTGACGGGCACAAAAAAGCCCGCGACCGGTTCGGCAGCGGGCTGAATTGTCTTGTCCTGTGGCCGAAGCTGGTGCCGGAAATAGGAATCGAACCTACGACCTACGCATTACGAATGCGCCGCTCTACCAACTGAGCTATTCCGGCGAAGGGGCGCAAGTATAGGCAGACAGCGGAATCGGATCAACGATCACGACGCGCCGATCCACCCGAATCATCAACTGACCAGGTTGATGCGCAGCTCTTTCGGCAAGGCAAAGATCACGTTCTCGGGCTCGCCATCGAGCTCCCGGACTTCGCCACCGCGCAAAACTTGAAGCCGGGCAATGACGCCCTTTACCAGCAACTCGGGCGCGGAAGCGCCAGCGGTTACACCGACACGCAAGGGGGCCTGCACCCATTCGCTGCGGATGTGCTCGGCGCCATCAATCAGATACGCGCTGACGCCCTGTTTCTCGGCCAGCTCGCGCAGCCGGTTCGAGTTGGAACTGTTGACCGAGCCCACCACCAACACCACATCGCACTGTTCCGCCAGTCGCCGTACCGCGTCCTGACGGTTCTGGGTCGCGTAGCAGATGTCATCCTTGCGCGGACCGTGAATCTGCGGGAAACGCGCGCGCAGGGCATCGATGATGTCGCGGGTGTCGTCGACCGATAGCGTGGTCTGCGTCGTGTAAGCCAGATTCTCCGGCTGATCAACGTCGATGCGAGCAACATCTTCCACCGACTCGACCAAGTAAATGCGCCCGCTTCCACCCTGCACATCCCACTGCCCCATGGTGCCCTCCACCTCGGGATGTCCCGCATGCCCAATCAGCACCACATCACGCCCCGAACGGCAGTGTTGCGCCACTTCCATGTGCACCTTGGTGACCAAGGGGCAGGTCGCATCAAACACCTTCAACTGACGCCGCGCGGCCTCGCTGCGCACCGCTTGCGACACACCGTGGGCACTGAAAATCACCGTCGCCGCATCCGGCACTTCATCGAGTTCTTCGACGAACACCGCGCCGCGCGCACGCAGGTCCTCCACCACAAAGCGGTTATGCACCACCTCATGACGTACATAAATGGGCGCACCAAACAGTTCGATGGCGCGTTTGACGATCTCGATGGCGCGATCAACGCCCGCGCAGAAGCCGCGCGGATTGGCTAACAGAATGTCCATGTCCGGCATTGTATGAGAGCGCAGGTGAAATCCTCTTTTCCACACCAAGGAGAGCGACGGGCGGTCTCGCGGCCCTCTCGCCCCGAGCGGCGATTGTTGCGCCGCGTAATTTTGTTCTCATGACTTTCCGGTATAAGCCTCCGTGCGGCAGCGTAGGGTGTATCGGCCATGGCGTGGGGACGCCATATCGCGCTCAGCAAGCCGCTTGTGCACGCCAGCCCACCGGCTGGCCCTATCCGCATCGGGGAGATCACCAGTGAAGAAGCAATTGTTAGCTGTCGCCGTATCGTCGGTTCTTTTTTCCACCGTTCTGTCCGCCGCCCAAGGCCCGATTCCCAAGCAACTGGCCGGTCCGGCAGAAGACATCGCCAGCATGCGTGCGCCAGACCCGGCGTCGGCGGCGATCCATTCGAAGTCCGCCTTGATCGCCGTCGACATGCTGAACGACAAGGCTGGCAACGCCACCTGGCAGATGAATCTGCCTATCGAAAGCGATGCGCTGCGATTCCTGGTGTTCTCGGGCGCCACAGACCGTTGGGACGTGCAGATTGGCAATCCGGACGGCAGCAGCAACCCGGCGAAAACCTTGGCTCGTGAAGTGCGCGAAACCGCATTCGGCATGCAAGGTGAGTCCTTCCCCGCACAGCAGTTCGATCTGCTCGGCCTGAGCGGCGAGCGCACCCTGAAGTTATCGGCCCAGGCCGGTCAGGAGCGCGGTGGTTTTGTCCTGATTGAGGGCGATGCCGCCACCGAACTGGCCTCCTACCCCGCCCAGCGCAACCAGAAGGTCGGCGAGCGCATAACCTTGGTGGCCATGCTGACCGATGGCTCTGACGCCGCCATGAGCGGCGAAGCCAAGCTGGGCAATGCGGCAGGTCGAATCCAGCAGGCCAGCCTCCGCGTGACCTCGCCAAATGGCGACGTGCAGACCCTACCGATGTTCGACGACGGCCTGCATGCCGACAGCGAGGCCAATGACGGCATCTACGGTGGCGATTTCTCCGCTGCGAATGAGGGCACTTGGCTCGCGCAAGTCGTCGTTCGTGGCACCAATGCGGCAGGTCGCTCCTTGATTCGAACCGCCGAACACGTCATTCCGGTCGTGACGCCAAGCATTGAACTGGCTACTGAGAAAGCCAGCATTGGGGTACGAACCACGGAAAACTCACGGTGGATGCTGGACATCCCGGTCGTAGCCAAGGCCAAAGGCCAGCATTACCGCGCCTATGCGGAGGTGTGGGGGCAGGATGCGCAGGGCGAAATGAAAGCCGTCGCCTGGATCGGTGGCATGACCGAAGCGCAGGACGGCAAGCTCAGCCTGGCGCTCGATTCGCGCTGGGTCGCACGAAGCAAAGCGCAAGGTCGCTTCGAACTGCGCAATTTGCGCATTGAAGACCCCGATCACTTCGTCAGCCTTGCCGAAGCCGATGCATTGCCCTTGAGCTTGCCAACCCTCGACGCCAAGGCGTACGCACCAGACATCCAGATCGATGACAGCATGCGCATGGGCAATCGCCCTGCTCAAGCCGCTGTGTCGAAGGGCACCGGCTCTCGTCTGCTTCTGGTTCACGGCTATTGTTCGAGCGATGTCTGGCCCGCCAGCCATTTCACCAATACGTCCAAGTTCCTCGACCTGAATGCCAATCGCAGCCACGATGACTTTGCCCGTCGCATCCAGACCTTCGGCAACACCTGGGCGTCCTACGGCATCGTTGCGCATAGTCAGGGCGGCGCAGCAGCACTGCATCTCTACAACTACTACTGGAGCGGCCTCGACTACGCCACGGGCAGCCGCCTGATCCAGTCGGTCGGCACGCCCTATCAGGGCACCAATCTCGCTGGCATTCTGGCGTCACTGGGCTCCTGGTTCGGCGTCGGTTGCGGCACCAACAGCAACCTGACCTACAGCGGCGCGTCGAGCTGGCTGGCCGGCATCCCGACCTCGTCCCGCGCAAAGGTGAACTACTACACCACATCGTTCACGGACCGCTCGTGGGTATACGACTACTGCCACTTGGGCACCGACCTCGTGCTGAGTGATCCCGAAGATGGCACCACCGAGAAGGCCTACGGCCAGCTTTCCGGCGCGGTCAATCGCGGCCACGCGACCGGCCAATGTCACACCACGGGTATGCGCGACCCCGCGCAGTACCAGAACAGCAGTCGCAATGCGACCATGAACAGCAACGCAGCAAGGTAGATCAACATCGTTTGAGAACAATGCCCCCGGCGCACCCGGGGGCATTTCATTGGCACCCGAGGATTGGTTGCCGTTACGCTGGTGGGACGGGATGTGCTGAAGACAACATCCATCGACCCCCTACGGCAGACGGCGCTCCATTGATGAAAGTCGCTCAGACCTCCAACTACACGCATCGGTTGCTTGCCGCATGTCTTCTGGCGTCCATGGCAGCCTGCTCGCCCTCGCCCGAGGGCGACGCCGTGCTACCGATAGCTCGCGGCTCACTCGCACAGAAGAATGTCGTACTGATCACCCTTGACACCACGCGGCGTGATCATCTGGGCTGCTATTCAAAGGATGTCACCAAGACGCCCAACATCGATTCGCTTTGTAGCCAGAGCATTCGCTTCAACCACGCGGTGGCGGCAGCCCCAGTCACACTTCCCGCGCATTCCAGCATGCTGACTGGCAAGTACCCGCCGGTCCATGGCGCTCGCTACAACGGCGAACGGTACCTCGCGGAACAGCAGGTGACCTTGGCCGAAACACTCACCGCAGAAGGCTACGATTCCGCAGGCTTTGTCTCTTCGTTTGTGCTGGATCACCGCTTTGGAATCGCGCAAGGCTTCAGCCACTACGACGACACAGTCCGCGGTTCAGCCACAGCATTTGACGCCAGCGGAAACGAGCGTGATGCGCAAGCCGTGACCGACGCAGCCCTGACTTGGCTTGATGGGCACCTCGTTGACCGCCCGATTTTCCTTTGGGTCCACTATTTTGATGCCCACGCACCCTATCGACGTCATGGTCTACCCGAGCCCAGCGACGACAGGGTCCGATACAGCGCCGAAATCTCGTTCATTGACACACAAGTATCGCGACTGTTGTCGCGCCCCGAGTTATCAGCAGATCGGGCTGTCGTAATGTTGCTGGCCGATCACGGTGAGGGCTTGGGCGAGCATGGCGAGAGGACGCACGGCCTCTTCATCTATGACAGCACCGTGGCGATTCCCTGGCTTTTGCGCGCCCCCGGGATGCGAGGCGGAACAGCGGATGCGCTGGTCAGTCAGGTGGACTTGTTCCCAACCGTGTTGGATGCCCTCGGGCTTGATATCCCGACTGACTTGGACGGAAGAAGCATGCTCGGCCCGCCTCGATCCGCGAACGAGGCTGTGTATGTGGAAACTACGCTCCCGTACTTCGACTTCCGACTTTCTTCCTTGCATGGACTGCGCACCAGAACAGGCAAATACATCTACGCCCCGCAAGACGAATTCTACGACCTTGCCAGCGATCCGAATGAACAGCACAACGGGTTGCTCGACGACAAGCCACCCATTGAAGCGGATCGTCTGGCAACCCAATTGGATCAGCTGCTCGCGAACTGGCCGAACGTAGAGACTGACATTCACGCTGCCAGCGGAGGCGATGAGGAGACACTTGCACGCCTGCGATCGCTTGGCTACCTGTCCGGGACGGATCTGGGTGCCGACCTTCGCGACCCCAAAGATGCGGTCGAACTGGTTGATGCCCACATGCGGGCAGCGGAAGCCGCGTCAGCGGGCCGAACGGAGGACGCCATCGCACACCTGAGTCGCGCGATAGGGCTGTTTCCGGATGCGCGTAGCGCGCTCTATCTGCGCGCTCGTCTTCTGGCGGCTTCCGGCAAGACGCTCGAAGCCGAAGAGGATGTGCAGAAAATCAATGAGACACAACCCAATGCGGACACCCTTTTGCTGCAAGCGCAACTCTGGATCAGTGAAAAGCGCTACGACGATGCGCGTGAACTGGTGAGGGAAGCCCGACGGCTGGACCCGCATCACGGTGGAACCTGGGTGGTTGAAGGAGATTTATCGATCGTCGCTGGCCAGATCGACGCCGCCCGCGCAGCCTATCAGCGCGCATTGTCGCTCGATCCAACCCGCGTCGGTCGCCAAGCACGCTCACGCCTTGATCGCCTACCTCGACGCAGCCCGAAGGGTCCGCAGCGTTAGCCGTCCAACGCGTTGCTTTACCGTGTACCCTCAGACGCGGCGGTACGGAAAGGCTTGCGACCGCACGCAAGCGAGCCGTCATGCCGATGAAAGTGAGAACCGCGACGCGGTGGACGTTGACTATTGCAGCTCGGCAAATTGCTTTGCCGCTAACGCAAACAACCGTGGGTTACGGCGTCTCAAGGACTCTCGACGATTCAACGCCGAGTCCGAATCCCCCAATCGCACAAACGCAACCGCTTCTGCCAACAGAACCAGATCATAGTCAAGGGTGGATTGAGGTGCCCGGCTAGCGATGCTCAGTGCCTCGCGCTCGTTGCCAGCGCGAATCCAGAACAGCGCAGCTCGACCAAACTGATCGAATCGCGGATCCACCGCTGACAACCTCGCTAGGTGATTGGCCGCCTGCTCCCATTTCCCGAGTTTCTCGGCAATCGCCGCCGCATTGTCCAGTGCAACCAGGTCGTCAGGCCCCCGTCTTAACGCCTCGGAAATCGCAATCTCGGCGTCCTGCCAATTGCCAAGTGCCGCCAGTGCGGCTGCCTCATTGATCCACACGGCAATCCGGTCCGGGTCACTGATCTCCAGAACTTGCCAGTGCACCAACGCTTCATCATGACGTGCCGACGCCATCAACGCTTCAGCCAACTTGAATCTGGTCTGGGTGTTGCTTGGATCTAGGTTCAAGGACAAGTCCAACAAACGAATGGCCTCGTCACGGCGACCACGATCCAACCAGAGCACGCCCGCCACATACGCCGCAAATGGGTTTTCCGGTTCGTCAGCGACCAACCTCAGAGATTGCTTCAACGCCTCATCGACATGGCCTTCCGTCAACTGCTCCTGAAGCAAGACCAATCGCCGATGTGACTCGATGACCTCGGCAACCTCACCGCTGGGCGGACCTGCGGCCACCGAGGCCAGATAGCCCAGACCTTGCAGCTCTTTGGATATCGGTTGCGGCTGTTGGCTCGCATCGATCGGTTCGGGCCGTTGCCACGCGTCAAACTGCAACCGATCAAAACGCTGCGGGTGGCTCAATGCAAGGTCCTTCTCCTCACGGGGATCCGCCTGAACTTGATGCAAGGCGCCACTGGTCTCCGACCCGATGAACTTCCAGCCCTGCTCCCGCACGGATCGCAGGGGCATGCGCCGATAAGCAAATGTTGGGTAATAGGTCTCCGCGTACGCAGCAGGCAAACTTTGCTGTTCGCCTCGTAGTGACGGTAGCAGGCTGACACCATCCAGACCCAGCTCATCCGGCTCGGCATCCAGCAAATCCAACAGAGTGGGGACAACATCGACCAAACGTGCTGTTTGGTCACTGATCCCGGGCGACCAACGGTCTGGTGCATACCACAGCATCGGCACCAGCAACGTCGAGTCGTACAACAGCAGGCCATGATCCAACTCGCCGTGATCACCAAGGCCCTCACCATGATCGGCCAGCAAGACCAGAACGAATGGCCGCTGCCTCGACTCGATCTGTTCAACCAATGGCTTCAACGCAGTCCCTGTAGCGCGAATCTCGGCTTCGTAGCGCGAACGACGAGATGGCTCCTCGGAATCCTCCGAAGCCGTATAAGGAGCATGTGCGTCGAACAAATGCACCCACAGAAATGTTGGTGATGCCTGCGTGTCAAACCAATCGATGGCACGCCGGATGGTGGCGGGCGCGGGTCGCTCCAGCGTGACGAATTCTGCGCGCGAGGCAGAGTCCGGTTCAGGCTGGTCGAAATGATCAAACCCACGCTGCAAACCGAACTGACGGTCCAGTGGGAATGCGCTGACGAAGGCGCCCGTTTGATACCCCTGCCGCTGCAGTACCTCAGCGATCAATGGCACGTCACTGCCGACCCTTTGGCCGTTGTTGCGCACACGATGTCGATTCGGGTTCCATCCCGACATAAGCGAGGTATGCGCGGGTAGCGTCAGCGGTGTTGGCGAAACGGCTGCAGCGAAACGCCGCGAACCTGCAAGCAGCTTTTGCAGGGTCGGCTCAGACTCGGCGACCGCAAGAAATGAATCCAGGCGCACCGTATCGAGCGAAATCATGACGATGTCGGGGCGCACGGGAGTTTCCGCACATGAAAACGTCATCACGATGACCGAAACCAGAATAACGGCGCGAAGACGGTAGTGAGACGATTCAACATTCATTTGTGAAGTATGACTTTCGTCGGATGTTCTGCCCACAATCGACCGGGCAACCGAGGACGTTTGTGAAGACATTGAGGAATCAGTAGACTGCCGGTTCGGAAGGGGATCCGTATCTACCGTCAGGATTGGCCACACACCACATGGGGAGTCATCAATGAAGACAAGCAGGATTGCGCTTGGCGTTGCGCTGTGTTTTGGCGCCATCGCCGCACTACCCGCCCAAACACCGGGCTGGGAACAGTATCTGGATCAGGTTCGAATCAAGAAAGCGATCGCTGACCAGCTGACTCCGGAGCAGTTGGAAGAGCGTCGCATCCGTCTGGCCCAATGGCTGGCCGAGCGAGCAGCAAACGCACAGACGCCGAACACCCCGACGGGTGGCCCGGCGCATGACACCTGCCCCACAACTCCGTACGCAACGGGAGCATTTCCGTTCAGCGTAAGCGACACCACCGTCGGACTGGTGGATGACTATGATTTACCGGCTGACACCACCGATCCCACTTGCACGGCACCTACGACGTGTACAGGTGGAGCTTCGTCAGGCTCAGGGCCTCGTGGCGCGATCTATACCGGTACAGGCACCGGCGCGGACGCCGCGTACAAAATCCGGACCGACGCCAATTGCACGCTTGAAATCACGGTCGATCCGACCAGCACGCAAGACTTGGCTGGGATTCTCTATCAGACACAATGCTCCAGTAGTTTGGCGGACTGTGGCTGCGTGGCCGATACCGGCGTAGGTGGCACCGCCGAGGTCATTACGCTTGACGCAGTAGCCGGTACCGACTATTTCGTCAGCGCAGACGGCTACTCAACCGGCGCTACACCACCAGGGCCCAGCGGTCCTTACACCGTGTCCGTGGCGGTGACGAGCGGTTCGTGCAACTTGACGGGCGGTGCCTCGGCAGACCTCAGCATCACGAAGACGGATGGGGTTGCCAGCGTCACCGCAGGGACATCGACGACTTACACGATTGTCGCAAGCAATGCCGGTCCGTCCAGCGTCACAGGGGCGACGGTTGCGGATACTTTCCCAGCGAGTTGCACCAGCGTGTCATGGAGCTGCGTTGCTGCGGGTGGCGCAACCTGCACCGCCGCAGGGACGGGAAACATCAACGACACGGTCAACCTACCAATGGGTGGCACCGCTACTTACAGCGCAACCTGCGCAGTGAGTGTTGCGGCATCGGGTACTCTCACCAATACGGCGACCGTCACTGGCGTCGGAGGTGTTACCGAGGTCAATCCAGCCAACAACACTGCAACGGATAGCGACACCATCGTTGCCCCGGCTCTTTCATCGACGCCAACCTCGGGAACAACAACCACCTTTGCGACAACAACGGTTGGTCAATCTGCACCTACGGCGACCATCACGTTCAATAATCCCGGACCTGCTTCGGTAATCGTGTCCTGCTCTGCACCGACGCCCGCGGTCTTCTCTGCAAGCCCACTGAGCATCACGGTGCCAGCGACGGGCTCAAACTCCACGAGCGTAACTTTCAGCCCAACAGCCCCTGGCCCCGTCACCGGCAGCATGGTGTGCACCGCGGGAGCCCAGACCTTCAACTTCCCGCTGGAAGGCACGGGTCGCGCGGCGATCATCGTGCCCGACACCATTCCCAGCATGGGAGAGGGTTCGCGCTGGGTGATGATCCTCAGCGTGTTGGCCTTGGGTCTGCTTGCCTTCGCAGGCTACTCGCGCCGTCAGTAATACCACGGTGAGTTGCAACCACGAAGAGGGCACCCAATGGGTGCCCTCTTTCGTTCTTGGATAGCAACCAATCGCGTATCCACTCGTCTTGGCGCGCGAGTGTCGCGGCGCGTGGAGACTCAAGACGCGTTGAAAACCATCGCGATCAACATGACCAGCAGCCATGCGTACGCACCTGCCAAGGCGTCATCCAGCATGCTGCCGAAGCCGCCATGCAGTTGGCTGTCCGCCCAGCTGACTGGCCATGGCTTGAGAATGTCGAACAGACGGAACGCGGCGAAACCGACCACGATCCAAATCCAGCCCGACGGCAACAGAAACAGGGTCAGCCACAGTCCCACCCATTCGTCGGCGACCACGACACCCGGATCGTCGATCTCGATCTGATCAATCACCCACTGCGCGGCCCAGATTGATACCAGAAAGTAGGCAAGACACACGCCCAGATAAGCTAAAGGTGTCGCCTCGCGCAGAAACCACCACGGCAGCAACGCGGCCAGACTGCCAACCGTACCGGGTGCCACCGGTGCCAGACCGGAACCGAAACCGGTGGCGATCCAACCTGCCGGATGGCGCAACAACTTCCACGGCGTGTTCATGATGCCGCACCAAAATGATCCCAACCGGTTCGGGTGGGTGGATCGACGGGATGCCCCGCCAAGGACAATCGAAGTCCTGTAGCCGCCTCGACTCGGCCAATGGCGGTGACCTGCCAGCCCTGTCGCTCTGCCTCTGGTTGCAGCGAAAGCCACTCCGCCTCGCTCAGGGTGAACAAGAGCTCGTAATCATCGCCACCCTCACATTGCAATGAATGCCGCTCAACGGCGTCCGGCACCGACTGACGCATTGCTTGCGAAGTAGGCAGCGCATCCAGTTGCAGGCTCGCACCGACTCGACTCGCCACCAGCACGTGTCCCAGGTCAGCCAAAAGACCATCCGAGACGTCAATGGCGGCATGCGCACGACCCGCCAGATGGCGTGCCAAAGCAAGTCGTGGTGTCGGTCGGTCCAGTCGAACGCGCAGTTCCGGCCGTTGATGCGCTGCGCTGCTCTGCTGCAGCGCACGCAATCCTGCTGCCGCATCGCCCAACGTGCCGGATACCGCGATGACATCACCCACACGTGCCGCATCACGACGCAGCGCGTGCTCGGGCAGAACGGCGCCGTGAATCGTCACCGTGATCGACATCGGACCACGCGTGGTATCGCCCCCCACCAAGGCCACCCCTTCGCGCTCGGCCAGCTCGAAAAAACCATCGAGAAAGCCTTCAAGCCAGCGCTCATCAGGCGTCGGCAAACTCAAGGCCAAGGTCGCCCACAGTGGCTTCGCACCCATCGCTGCCAGATCACTCAGATTGACAGCCAAGGCTTTCCAACCAACGTCTGAAGCCGCGGTCTCATACGGGAAGTGCACGCCCGCGATCAAGGTATCCATGCTGACGCAAAGCGCCTGGCAAGGCGGAACCTGCAGCAAGGCGGCATCGTCGCCGATGCCCAGCAGCACATCCCTGCGGGACGTACAGCGCTCGCGGATGCGGGCGATCAGATCGAACTCCCCCATCGCCGACAAATCTCGCGATCAGCGCGCAGGGCGCTGGCTTCTGGCCTCGGCAGCGCGCCACTCAAGCGCCGCGTGATCCAGCACGCCATTGACGTAGGTATGCCCATGATCAGCACCAAACCGCTTGGCGATTTCGATGGCCTCGTTGATCACCACGCGGTACGGCACATCGAGCCGATAGCGCATTTCATAGGTCGCCAAACGCAGCACAGCGCGTTCAATCGGATCGACCTGATCAACCGCGCGGTCCAGAAACGGCTGCAAAGCGGCGTCAATATCGGCGCAATGACTGTCGAGGCCACGCAACAGATCCTCGAAATACGCCAGATCGGCGATTTCCATGTCCTGCTCGTCGCGGAACTGGTCCAGCACCTTGTTCATGCTGCTGCCCGATAGCTGCCAGGCATAGACCGCCTGCAAGGCGCGCCGCCGCGCCCGCGAACGGGCTGCGGGATCGATGCCATCCTGACGTTGATACTTCATCACCCTCTCCTGCCTGCTGGCGTGCCGAATTTCGGCAACAGACTGGCCATTTCCAAGGCAGCCAGCGCGGCTTCTTCACCTTTGTTGCCATGACTGCCACCGGCACGCGCCTCGGCATCCTCATGGCGCTCCACTGCCAACACGCCATTGGCGACCGGCAGACCAAAATCCAGTGCAACGCGGGCAAGGCCCTGCGCGCAACCGTCGGCAACATGCTCGTAGTGCCGCGTATCGCCGCGCACCACACAGCCCAAGGCGATGACGGCAACATGTTGCCCTGCATGGGCCACGGCACGCGCGGCGAGTGGAATCTCCCACGCGCCCGGCACGCGCACCACATCGATGCACTCCGCTGCAACGCCATTGCCACGCAAGGCCACTCGCGCACCTTCCACCAGCGTGTCGGTGATACGCGGATTCCAGCGACTGGCGATGATCGCAAACCTCGCGCCCTCCGCCACCCGCAAATCGCCTTCCAGATGCGCCATTGACCCAACCTGCGAAAACCAAGGTCGCGCAGTTTATCAGGTCGGGCTGCTCACCCCGGCAGCGTCCACGTATTCGATGACTTCCAGGCCGAATCCGGCCAGGCCAACCTGACGTCGCGGCGTGCCGATCACCCGAAGCAACTTCACGCCGAGATCGGCCAGAATCTGCGCACCCGCGCCATTGCGACGCCATTGCGCCACGCTGCCCTTGCCGCTGGAAGCGGGCACAGCAGACTGCACCCGCGCCAGCAAGGCCTCGGCGGACTGCGGCTCGTTCAGCACCACCAGCACGCCACTGTCCGCCTCGGCGATCAACTCCAGCGCATCGGTCACGGCCACACCAAAATCGGCACGCTCCCAGTGCAACACGTCGGCCAGCGGATTCTGAACGTGCACGCGAACCAGCGTCGGCTGCTTCGGATCGGGTTGTCCCCGCAGCAGCGCGAAATGCAGTTCGCGCCCAATCCGGTCGCGATAGGTGATCAGTCGGAACGGTCCATACCGGGTTTCGATGGCTCGCTCATCAATCCGCTCGACCGTGTGTTCGTTCGCCAAACGGTAGGCCACCAGATCTTCGATGGAACCGATCTTCAGNNGCCAGCAAGGCCAGATCCGCCGCCGCTTCGGTGTGCCCGGTGCGCGTCAGTACGCCGCCCGGCTGCGCCATCAGCGGAAAGATATGTCCCGGCTGGGTGAGATCAGCGGGCCTCGCATCCGGGCGCACCGCCGTGCGGATGGTGTGGGCGCGGTCGTAGGCCGAAATGCCCGTCGTGACGCCCTCGGCGGCCTCGATGGACACGGTGAAATTGGTCGCGAACGGCGAGGTGTTGTCGATCACCATGGGCGGCAGCGCCAGTTGGGCGCAGCGCTCGCGGGTCAGGCTGAGGCAGACAAGACCGCGTGCATGGGTAACCATGAAATTGATGTCGGCCGGACGCACCAGCTCGGCCACCATGATCAGATCGCCCTCGTTTTCGCGATCCTCGTCATCCACGATAACCACCATGCGCCCAGCGCGCAGCTCGTCCAGCAGTTCGGGAATAGAGGCAAAGGACACGGTCATCCAACGCGATCAGTCGAGGGCGCGTAGTTTACGGGATACACCCGCGCGCTTCGCCTGCAATGGCGAGCAAGGATGCGCTGAATGGGTCAGCGCATCCCGTTCGGTGGATGACGGCGCTACTTCGCGATCAGCACCAGTAGTGAGCGCGCTTCCATGCCGTACGTGGTCCATTCGCCACCGATGTAGCTTTCGCTGCCAGGTAGCACCACGGCGTTGGCGCCGTCATTCCAGGTCGCCGTGTCGGTGACGCGGTACCAATTCTTGCCCGCACCCGGCCAGGGCAGGCTGAAATTCACATTGCCCGACCAGCCGTTGTAGGCCACATAGATGGCGCTCGCACTGTCGCCGAACTCGCTGCCATCGATGCGCCAGGCGATGGCGTGGTTGCTGGGATTGGTGAAGTAGGCCGTGTCGGCCACGCCGCCATCTGGCTTGAACCAGCGCAGCTGCTCCATCACGTTGCCATTGGTGTCGACGGCCGAATAGAAGTTGCTGGGGCGCAGGGCGGGGTGCGCCTTGCGGAACGCGATCAGGCGCTGACTGAAGGTCTGGTGGTTGGTTTCGTAGCTGTCCCAGCTCCAGTCCAGCCAGTTGGCCGCCGAGTCGAGGTTGTAGGCGTTGTTATTGCCGAACTGCGTGCGCAGAACTTCGTCGCCACCCGTGATCATCGGCACGCCCGCACTCAGCATCATGAACGCCAAACCGGTGCGTGCTGCTTTGCGCTGATCGGCGCCGATGCCGCCCTGATCCCAACTGTGGTTGCTGTCCTCGCCGCCATCCGATGGGCCATATGGCCACGGCTGGGTGTTCTGCTTGCTGTTGTAGGCATACAGATCGCGCAGCGTGAAGCCGTCGTGCGCAACCATGAAGTTGACCGAATACCAAGGCTTGCGGCCATCGTCCTGATACAGATCCGACGAGCCCGCAAAGCGCGTGGCCAGCTCGGCAGTCAACACCGTTTCCACGCCCAACTGGTTCTGCTTCTTGCGCAATGCATCGCGGAATTTGCCGTTCCACTCGGCCCAGCCGCTCGGAAACCCGCCGACCTGATACGAATTGCCGCCAATGGCCCAGGGCTCGGCAATCAGATCGATGCCGCTGCCACCCGCTTCCGCACGCGGCGGCAACTCGTTGACGATGCGATTCAAGGCATTGCCTGCATCCATCTTGTCGAAGTTGAAGCAGCCGTGCTGACAGGTGTTGCCCAGCACCGAGGCCAGATCGAAACGGAAGCCGTCGACACCGAGTGCGTCGCGCCAGTAGGCCAGCGAATCGACGATCAGATTCTGCGCAATCGTGTTGCGCGTGTTGTAGTTGCCACCCACGCCGGTGTTGTCCCAGGGATATTGGTAGTCCGAGGTCAACGAGTAGTAAGTGGGATTGTCCAGCCCACGAAACGACTGGATGTTATAGACCGTGAGTCCATCGGTGCCGCCCCAGGCGCTGCCCTCGCCCGTGTGGTTGTAGACCACGTCGATGAACACCTTGATTCCCACATCATGGAAGGCCTTGACCATCGCCTTCCATTCGCGGGTTGGACCACCCGGCGTCTTGTCGGAGGCATAGCGCCGATCCGGAGCGAAGAAGTTCAGCGTCATGTAACCCCAGTAGTTGTCGCCACTGGTTGAAGTCGGATCGACATCATTGGTGTCATTCTGGGTTTCCTGCACGGGCAGGAACTCCACCGCGGTCACGCCAAGGCTCGCCAGATAGGCCGCCTTCTGCGCAGCACCGGCATACGTACCGCGCTGCGCAAGCGGAATGCTGGTGTCATTCATGGTCAGGCCGCGCACGTGGACCTCGTAGACCACGTCATCGCGCAAGGCCCGCGTTGGCTTGCTGCCAATCGACGTGGTGTCCGTCGCCAACACGATGCCTTTCGGTGCGCAAGCACCAGAGTCCTTGTTGCGATGTGTCGCGCCACTCGCGTAGATCGTGCCATCCAGACAGCTCGGCGTATTCGGGTCCTGGCTGATCTCGCGGGCATAGGGATCGAGCAGCAACTTGTTCGGATTGAAGCGATTGCCGTTCGGATCGACATCGCTGACAAAGCCGTTGCTCAGACCCTTTTTCCAGGTGCTGACATACGGCCAGTTCGGCCCCCATGCACGGTAGCCGTAATACACCGTTCCGGTGATGCCGTAGGTGTTGCGCAACGTCGACACCGCCACCGACTTCGATCAGACATTGGTCGTCGCGTTCTTGGTCAGCACATAGCGCACGACTTCCTGCGCGCCAGAGGGTGTCTTGTAGATGAACACCTCAATGCGCGTGGCACGCGACGAAAACACCTTGAAATCGATATTGCTGCCGTTGTAGCGCGCACCCAGCGCACTGGCATCAATGGCCGCCGAGACATTGGCGGAGAGAGCGAAAAGCAGACTCAGAAACAACACTGCCGTAGCGGACAGACGAGCGACAAGATGACGCATGATTCCCTCCCAGGAAGCTGCGAATGATGGTGTGCACGCTTCGCCCGCCCCGCCGCGTTCGCGGTCTGTGGCGGAGGAAATTCAGTGCACGGCCATTAGACACCCGTCGATCCAGCGCGCCCGATTGTTCAGCGGGCTTGCATTCGTATTCATGGCGATTCGTGCGGATTCGATCACAGAGCGCGGCCGCAGCAAGCAATCAATGCGTTGCATTCATCGGTCTGTTCCGCCGCACGCGCCAGCGACGCGCTCCCCTGCAGGAGAGCGCGCCAAGGCTGGAAACGACCAACCACCACGCTAGGAGCCTGTCGGACTTGAAGAATCGAAGCGAAAATTTGGCTGGGCGAGGACAGTTTTTGCCGGTTTCGCAGGGCAATAGTTGAACTATTGCCCAAGGAAGCGGCAAAAAATGGACCGTCCAGACGGATTTGCAGCCGATTCCCTTTCAAGTCCGACAGGCTCCTAGCCCATCCGTCCGCTCAGCGAACTACCGGCAGCAAGATCGCACTGGCCTGATCTCCACCAAACCACACCGATTGCGTTGCGGAGCGATAGTCCTCGCGCTTCGCATACATGATGTTATCCACGTAGGTCTGCGGGTTCCGGTCATACAGCGGGAACAGCGTGGATTGCACCTGCACCATGATGCGATGCCCCGGCAGGAACACGTGGTCGACATCGGGCAACTTCCAGGTGAAACGCTCCACCTTGCCGGGTTTCAGCGGTGCCGGGGCGGCGAAACTCTTCAAATAACGACCGCGAAAGATCTCGATGCCGATCGGCAACTCGTAACCGGCCATCGACGGCTTCGCACCTTGCGCCGGATCTTCCGGCACATCGTTGGGATACACGTCGATCAGCTTCACCACCCAATCGCTATCGGTGCCTGTCGTGGACGCAAACAGTTCGACTTCCGGTGCGCCCATGATGTGCAACGCCGCACCGAGCGGCTCACTCGTCCAAACCGCCACATCCGGTCGGCCGGTCACGAAGCGCTGGTCATGCACCAGCCACGGCTTCCATTGCATCGCGTCCCCCATGGCGATGGGGCGCGGAATGAAGGGCACCGGCTTGGACGGATCGCTGATGTAATCCTCGTGCCCCTTCGCACCGGGCTTCTCGAACACCGCCTTGCCGTCCGCTGCCAGGTAAATCGGCTGCGCCGTCCCCATCGGCCAACGCGGTGACACATTCCACTGGTTCACCCCGGTGGCATAGGTCAGCACCGGCGGCGTCTGCGGGTCGGGACCACCCTTCAACCAATGATCAAAAAACGGCTTGGCGTATTGGACCCGCCACTCGCGCGCGGTATCACCCGTAAAGGTCAGGGCGCCGAGGTCATAGCCGTAATGATTGAAGCCCGAATGCCGCCACGGACCAATCACCAAGGAGACGCGATCATTGTGGGTGTCCTTCGGCTCCAGCGCGCGATAGACCGCAGGGGCACCGTAGCTGTCCTCCTGATCCCACTGTCCCACCACCAACATCGTCGGGACGAGGTGAGGCCGATCAGCGAGCCACTTGTCGACGGCCTGCAGCGACCAGAACTCGGTATAGGCGGGATTCTCGAGGAATTTGCGAATGCCCGGCACATGCTCGGCACCGACCGCCCGAACAAACTCAGCGACCGAGCCCGCTTCGAGGAAGCGCGAGTAATCATCCCCGCCACCCAGCGCAAACTCTCCACCGCCATCGCCCTTGTTGAAGCCCAGACTCAGTGGAAATCCCAGTGAGGTCCAACGGAATGCGCCGTTGTGGAACCAGTCGTCCCCCATCCAGCCGTCGACCATCGGACTTTGTGCAATCACCGCCTTCAGAGCGGGGTGAGGATCAATCAGCGTCATCAAGGCGATGAATCCGAGATAGCTCGAACCGATCACGCCGACCTGCCCATTGGACTCCTGCGTGTTCTTCACCAACCAATCGATCGTGTCGAAGGCATCGGTTGCCTCATCGATGCCGGTGTCATTCAGTGGCCCGGAAAAGGGGCCTGTTCAGGACCCACTCGCCTTCCGATTTATGCATCCCGCGGATGTCTTGATACACGCGGATGTAGCCATCTTCGACGAACTCGGCATCCATCACTTCCAACACATCGACGATGCGCTGGCTGGCAACACGCCCGGTCTGCCCGCTCGCGTCATAGGGCGTACGCGAGAGCAGAATCGGGGCGTTCTGCACACCCTTTTTCATCATGACGACGGTGAACAGCTTCACCCCATCGCGCATCGGCACCATCAGCTCGCGTCGCACATAGTCCGCCGACGGGAGAACACGTTCATAGTGATCAACCACGTCGGGCGTCATCGGCGTCACCGGCACATCCCCGCGCGCCAGACCAGCAGCACTGCTGAAAACCATCCCGCAGCAAAGCGGTATCACGAATCGCATAGAAATCATCATGGTGAACTACCGTTGAGGCCAGCCCCGACTGTACAAGACGACGCCGATGGCAGGATAGGAACTCGCCGGGTAATCGCAGTGGAATTACCGGTCACGCTTTGTGTCCGCTGCATGGCGCATCAACGGCGTTCCGACCAGCGCCAGGCAGCCCAAGTGATGTAGAGGGTCAGCAGCATTTCCACGGCAGCAAACAGCTTGTAGAACCACCATCCGGCCATCACGAACAGCAGCCCCATGATGCCGCTGTAGATGACCCCGAAAGACACATTCAACCAGCGCGTCGCAACACGCGGCAGAGCGACCGACAGGAATACCATCAGGCTGGGAATGAGCATCAGGATTGCGGTCCCAAGCAATACACTCTGCGTCACTGGTCCCAGCGGTGCCATGTCTCCCTGCAACATGTCCGACAACTTTCCGGGGACATACAGCTCGAAGTAGTCGCAGTACAGGTAGCAGAACATGGTTGATGCCCAGGCGGCGCTCAACTTAAGTCGAGTGGAAACGGGAACCTCGGTCGGCAGCGACATGGCAAGCAGCTCCAGATTGGGAAACAGCACGAAACAGACCCAGACAATTGCGGACAGCCGAGTCCTTCACGACGAACGTGGGTAGCCTCGGATGAGCAGCCACAGGCAGGTACCGATCTCACCGACGGACGCCGGAAGCAGGACATAGGACGCAAGCGCGGACTCCACGTAGGCCGGGAATACCACGCTGCCAAAGAAATCAATCAGGTAACCCGCGCAGCCTGCTACGAGCAGCACCCCGAGCAGCCTCGGCACGCGCCCAGATTGCAGAACCAGATAGCCGAAAGGGGCAAGCCATAAGCCCCAGAACAAGGTGGTCACTGCCATGGTGTTTCGATAGTCGCTCACTGCCCGTTTGACCGCGGCGTGGTAAAGCGAGACATCGGCTGGCAGGGCACTGGTCGACTCATCCAACAGCGTCAACAGGTCCATGCGATGCGACAGCGCCGCGAAGGCAAGTGGAACGCCCATCCATGCGAACAGGACCATGAGCTTCGCAGCCATCGCGTTCACATCGCGGAAATAGCCATACAGCACCAGCGGCAGCAGCAGAAAGGCGATCTGCTCCACCGCGAAACTGGCGATGCCAAGTCGAAACAGAGACTCCGAGCCAGCGAGATTCGTCAGCAGCACTTCGGGACTGGTCGCGAGCGAAACCTTCGAGGGCACATAGGCCAGACTGAAAATGCCGGTCAACACGACAACGAGATACAGCATTCCTGCTAGACGATCACGCTTCTGTGACATACTCAATTCCAGATCCTCCGAAACTCGAACGGACTCTAGGTCAAGCCTCGCCAAGTCAAGAGTGCCGAAAGCCGTGGGCGCAACAAACGTTCAACCGACGCTCAGTGAAGAGGACGCACTCACTCCAGGCTTGCGGTGTCACGGGTACGCAGGCGCTCCACGTAGCGCGCAATCAGGTCGACTTCGATGTTCACGCGTGCACCGCTCATCAGCGTGTGGAAACGGGTGTGCGTCACCGTGTGTGGCACGAGATTGACTTCAAACTCGTCGCCCCCAACCGTGTTGACGGTCAGGCTGGTGCCATCGATGCAGACCGAGCCTTTTTCGGCGATGTAGCGCGACAGCGCGGCGGGGACGCGAAAGCGCCATATCTGCGAGCGCGATTCGGCGGTGATCGAGCGTACTTCGCCGACCCCATCCACATGACCCGAGACAATGTGCCCGCCGAAGCGGCCATCGGCCCGCATGGCGCGCTCAAGATTGACCGGCGCGTCAACCTGCAATTCGCCAAGCGTGGTGCAGCGCAGGGTCTCGTTCGAGACATCGGCTTCGAAGTGGTCCGCACTGAAAGCGACAACGGTCAGGCACACGCCGTTGACGGCGATGCTCTCGCCCAGCGCCACATCATGCATGTCCAGATTGCCGCTGCCGATGCACAAACGCAGATCGCCCGCGCGGGCTTGCAAGGCACGAACCTGACCGATGGCCTCGATGATTCCAGTGAACATGCGCACTCTCTCACGATGGATGAAAACTCAGATGCCGGGCTTGCGCTCATACAAGCGACGACTGATTTCGGCCCGCGCTTCGCGCAGAATCGAATCGCGGTCGAGCTGGGCGAGAATGTCTTCGACCACACGCTTGGGACCCGACTCGCCCCAGCTCTTGCCCTGAGACAGGTAGCGCTCGGCGGCGCGTGCAACCAGCAGGGTCGCGTACCAAGCCAATGCGCCTTGTGCGCCCGCGGTCAGCGCCGTAGACAGGCCCGCACTCAGTCCCTTCAAGGCGCTGGCCACCAGATGCACACCCCAGATCGCGCCCATCAAGGCCATCAGTTGCGCGGTGATGGTGGCAAGCAATTGCCCTGCCTCGCGGCGAGTCAAGGGCAAGCCGTAGAGGCGCGCCAGGTGCATCACCAAGGCCACATCCAGCGACGCGGCTGCCAACAGATCCGCGACGGGTACCGGATTGAGTGCCACGGCGATGCCCTTGGCGAGGCAGTAGCTTTGCGTGATTCGCGCCGCGACGTCGGCGCGCGCCGCGGTCAAGCGCTGACCCAGGGTATCGCTGAGCTGACCGGCGAATAGCGCGGCATTGAGTGCGGTCAGGGCTTTGCCTTCTTTTTCGAGGATGGCAAGAATGCGCTGTTTCAGTTCCACGATGTCGCTGTCGCGTGGCCGCTGCACAAGCTCCTCGTGGCCATCGGCATGGACCATCAGAACTCGCTCATCTGCCGGTTGCGCCGCCACGGCGAGCACGTTCTCTGCGGCAACCCAATCGGCGGCATGCTCGCGCAAGCGTTGCAGCAACAGTGAGCGTTCGTCAGGGCCGTAGCGGTCCGCCTTGTTCAACACCAACAGCACCGGTCGATGTTGTGCCGCGACGGCTTGCAGTGCATCGCGCTCCAATGCGGTCATGTCGCCATCGACCACAAACAGCAACAGGTCACTGCGAGAAGCCACTCGCAACGCCAAGGCTTCGCGATCTTCGCCGGAGAGTTCATTGATGCCGGGTGTGTCGATCAGCACCACACCGTGCGATTCCGCTTCCTGCCATGTCGTCTGCGCGCGCTCGGTGGTCGTCCCATGCAGCACACCGGTCGCAAAATGCGCCTCGCCCGCCAGCGCATTCAGCAAGGATGATTTACCAACGCTAACGCGGCCGAAGACGGCCAGATGAAGACGACCTTGTTCGATGCGAGACAGCAGTTCGGCGACTTCGGCATAGTCCTGTGCCAGTTCTCGACGCAGCTCGGAAGGCACCTTGGGGTCGTCAATCAACGCGCGCAAGCTGTCGGCCGCCTGCGCGCTGAGTTCATCCAGCGGCCGATCCGTACTCGATGCGCCCGAGCCAGCATCAATCTGCCGTCGTCGCCACCAGCGCCGCAGAATGCTCACGTACTAGACCGCAGCCGTTCGCTCACTGCGCCGTCAGCACGAGATGGGTACGAACGATCACCGTCTTGCCGATGGTTTCATCCTCTGCCCACTCACCGCCACCGACGTTGAAGTCCAGACGTTGCAGACTGGCTTCACCATCCAGAACAGACTCGGATGGATCGCCCGCCCAGGTGAATCGCAGATCCACCGGGTTCGTCTTGCCACGCAAACTCAGTTCGCCGTGCGCCACAAAGCCCTCCGCACTGGGCTCGAAACGCTCAGCGCGATAGCGGGCGATTGGCGCTGTTTTCACAGCAAAGAAGTTGCTGCCATGCAGATAGCTGTCCCATTCGCTGTCATCGGTGCTGCTGCTGCCCAGATCGATGGTCACATCAAACTGACCAGTGGCCGACGCCGGATCAAAACTGATCCTCGGCGCGAACTGCTTGAACGTTCCCGGGAAGTGCTCACCTTCGTAGCTGAACTCGAACCCCAGCGTTGACTGTGATGCATCCACTTGCCACTCGCTGGCTTCGAGCGAACGCGCCGACAGCAGAAACAACAGGACCGTCATGACGGCGATACGCATGGCTCACTCCTTGGGGGGCAATGGCGACACACCCGGCGTCATGCCCGAGAGGGTGTGATCACGGTCGACGAAATGATGTTTCAGCGCGGCCAGCACATGCACAGCCAGCAGCGCGGCCGCAATGTAGAAGCCCACTTCGTGCACTTCGTGGGCCAGATGACGCAGGTCGGGATTCGGGCCGGAAATGGGTGGCACCGGAAACAGGCCGAACCATTCCAGCGGCAGCGGGCGCTTGCCTGCCGAGTTCATGATCCAGCCGGACACCGGCAGGGCAATCATGCCGACATACAGCGCCAGATGGGCCAAGTCAGACAGCAGTCGCTGTGCCTTCGGCATGCTCGCTGGATAGGCCGGGCGACGATCCAGCAAACGCCAGATCATTCGCACTGCGACCAACAGCAACACCGTCAGACCCAGCGACTTGTGCAGCTTGTAGACCGTCGGGACGTCAATGTCCTCCATGGTCAGACCGATGATCGCGGTCGCGATGATCAGCAGCGCACTGGACCAGTGCAGAAAGCGGGCGAGGCTACCCCAGTCTTGCGTCGTGTTCTTGAGAGACATCGTGTGGTTCCTTAGGGTGATAGATATTGGACGTCAGCCAGTGCCTGCGATCAACGCATCGCCAACGCACGGAGTGTTGCCAAGCAGACAACAACTCCTTGCTTACACGTCGACGAAGCCGGCATCCTTCGCCATGCGATCAGCATGATAGGAAGACCGCACCAGCGGACCTGAAGCAACGTGGGTGAAGCCCATCGCCAGGCCAATCTGCTCGAACTCGGCAAACTCCTCGGGCGTCCAATAGCGCAGCACCGGATGATGATGGGGCGTCGGCTGCAGGTACTGGCCGATGGTGATCATGTCCACGTCATGCGCGCGCAGATCCTGTAGCGCACCGATCACCTGCTCGCGGTCCTCACCCAGGCCCAGCATGATCCCGGACTTGGTCGGCACATCGCGATGCAGTGCCTTGAATTGTTGCAACAGGCGCAGCGACCAATCGTAATCCGCGCCGGGACGCACGTTGGGATACAACTCACGCACCGTTTCCAGGTTGTGATTGAACACATCGGGCGGCCAGTCACGCATCACCTCCAGCGCCCGTTCCATACGACCTTTGCCGCGAAAATCCGGGGTGAGAATCTCGATCTTGATGTTCGGCGACAGAGCCCGTGTTTCACGAATGCAATCGACGTAGTGTTGCGCGCCGCCATCCATCAGATCATCGCGATCCACCGAGGTGACCACCACGTAGCGCAGTTGCATGTCGCGAATGGTTTCGGCGAGCTTGCGCGGCTCGTCGGAATCCGGTGGCTTCGGGCGACCGTGCGCCACATCGCAGAAGCTGCAGCGCCGCGTGCAGACCTCACCGAGGATCATGAACGTGGCCGTGCCGTGGTTGAAGCACTCATGGATGTTCGGGCAACTGGCTTCCTCGCAGACCGTGACCAGCGCGTTGGCACGCAGACGCTGCTTCAGATGCTGCACGGCATTACCAGCAGGTAGTCGGACACGAATCCAGGATGGCTTACGCAACACCGGCGCATCGGCAAACTGCACCGGACTGCGGGCGATCTTGCTTTCGCCGAGTTGCTTTTCGCCGGTGACGAGAACCGGAATCTCGCGTCCAGCGGCGGGCTTGGAGGAGTGGGTCATGCGTTGTGGTCTTCTGTCAGTTCCGGACTTGGCAGTTGCGACACGCTGGTCGTCAAGTGCAAGCCCAGATGGTGGGTCAATTGATGCAACAGGGCTTCGCCCGCTTGCTGCCACGGCACCGACACGCCGCAATGCGCCAGATCGGTCACCTGCAAACCTTGATAGCCGCACGGATTGATGCGCTGGTAAGGACTCAGGTCCATCGCCACATTGAAGGCGAGTCCGTGGAATGTGCAGCCGCGTCGGACACGCAACCCCAAGGCCATGATCTTGGCATCGCCGACGTAGACACCGGGCGCGTTGTCGCGCCGTTGCGCCGAAATTCCCCAATCCCGCAACACATCGATGCCCGCCTGTTCGATCCGGCAAACCAGCTCACGCACACCAAGGTGCAGGCGCCGCAGGTCCAGCAGCGGATAGATCACCACCTGACCCGGACCGTGATAGGTCACCTGACCACCGCGATCCACCTGCACGACTGGAATGTCACCCGGCATCAGCAGGTGCTCGGGCTTGCCTGCCTGACCCTGGGTGAATACCGGCGGATGCTCAACCAGCCAGAACTCATGCACCGCCTCGGAGCTGCGCTGATCGGTCAACGATTGCATGGCCTTCCAGACCGGAACGTAGTCCATGTGCCCCAGCGAACGCAGGCAGGCTGGCTGCTCTTCCAAGTCGACGCGGTCGACCGCGCTCAGGCTCATGTCGCTCAAAGCGTCCACTTGATGGCCGGATGCGCGCGCAAGGCACCGTGCGCGGCGTCGTAATCGGCACGGCATTGGGCATGAAACCGCATGGTCACCGAGATGTATTTGCCAGCACTGGATGCCCGCGCGTTGACGCTGTTGGCATCCGCCTCCAGGCCAAGCTGCTGCAGGAGCACCGGCAACAATCCGGGGATATCGGCCTCCATCAGACCGATCGCCGTGATGTCGATGTGGCAGGGAAACTGGAAGCCACGTTCCGCCCCCTGCATGTCGTTTGATGCATTGTTCATGTGCCCATTATCAGGGCGTCGCCAGTGAATCCCAAGCGAAGCGCGCCAAGTTGCCCAAGTCAGTCGGTCTTGTCGACACGCGGACGGGCGTCCGCACTGGGCGCGGTCTCCGACGGCGTCGTAGCGGAAGGCGATGCGGGCGGCACATCTGGCGTTGGCGATGGCGGAGCGACATCCCGCCGATCCGAACGCCGCCCATCGCGATCACGTCGACCTTCACGCATCAGGCGGTTCAAAGCCCGTCGCTCCTCCGGCGTCAGTTGTTGCACCAGATCGACCAACATTGCGTGGATCTCGCGGGCCGTGGCGGCCTCCGCATCACGCTGCCGCTCGAATGCTTTGCCAAGCGCCTCGACCTCCAGCGGTTCGGCACGCATTGCACGTCCAACCGCGCGTCGCGCACGGCGCAGCTCATGAACCTGGGGGTGAATCGATTCGCGATGCCGCAGAAACGTGTCGCGTACCAGTCCACGACGCTCAGGTGCCAACAGGGCTTCCATGCGATGCGGGTCAGGCAGGCGCAGAGAACTGTCATGCGCGGGCGGCGGCGGGTGCATGGTGCGTAGCTGGATTGTCCCCAGCGCGCTGACCAGAACCACGTTCAGCAGCAACGACAGCCAGAGCCCATACGGTTTGCGCGTCGGGGCGGCGGCGATATCCGTCATGGCAGAAACTCCTCGTATTCCGCATCAAGCTGCGCGTATTCGATCACATCCTCGACATCCGTCCCGCCAAGGGCAGAGCCGGATTCAGCGGTCTGCGGCAACCACCAGCCCATACCAATACCGAGACTGACGGCAGCCGCCAAGGCGGGCGCGGCCCAGCGCCAGCGGGCGTCGCTACGCGACGTTCTCGGAATAACCACTGCAGCCGTCCGCAACGGCACCACGCCGTGCGGTGCAGGCAGGCAGCGCAGCAATGCGGCCTCATCCATGACCAAGTCGCCCGCTACGCGGTCTTCGTCCAGCACGGCGTCCAGAGTCGCCTCGCGCTCTGCCAGCGCCTGCAACTCCGGCCATTGTTCAAGAACCCGCTGCGCCGCGACGCGCTCAGCGGGCGGCCACCGCGCGGGATCGGCACCGTAGGCAAGCAACAGCGCTCGCACCCGGCGAGCACTCACTGCCGAAACCTCCGAAGAAGGGGAGTGCTTCATGATTCGTTCTCTCCAATCAACCAGCGCTGCCGCAAACTGCGCCGCGCGCGCGACAACAGCGATTCCAATGCCTCCACGCTGACGCCCATGACGCTCGCCGCTTCCGACTGCGAATAACCTTCGAAGTGGCTCAGTATCAAGGCTTCACGCTGGCGTTCCGGCAACTGCGTCAAGGCCTGCTGGACCCGCGCACTCCGCCGATCACGCTCCATGTCCTGCTCAGGCGAATCCTCACCTGCCAGCCATTCGAACGATTCAACCGGGTAGGTCTCGCGTCGACGACGCAGGCGATCCCGACTGAGATTCATCGCCACGGTATGCAACCAGGTGCTGATCCTTGCCTCACCTGGCCGCCACTCGCCCGCCACTCGCCAAAGCCGCAGGCAGGATTCCTGAACCACATCCTGCGCTTCCTGCTCGTCACCGAGCATGCGCCAGGCCAGTCGCTGCAGCGCTGGCGCATGAGTTCGCACCAGTTGCAGCGCTGCCGACTGGTCGCCCAGCCCTGCTGCACGCAGCAGGGCCAGGTCGGGATCATCGACATGCGCATCGACAAGCGGTTGTGACATCCGGCTGATCACCTCAAGACTCATGTCACGTGGATGGGCTCAATCCTGTGGCGGCATCGGCGGACGGCGTCCATCACGATGCCCGCGACGTCCCTCACCCGGCATGATCGCACCGTCGCCGTCAGCGTCACGCTTCATCATTCGATCATGCGTGCCGGTAGCAAATTCCTCGACGCTCAGCTTTCCGTCGTTGTTGGCATCCAAGGCTTCGCTCATGCGCGCAAAGCGTGCCGCGCGTCGTTCCGCTTTGCGCGCCTGATGATAGGCCTCCACCTCATCTGCAACGATGAATCCGTCGCCATTCGCATCCATGCTTGCCGCGCGCTTGGACAGGGCCGCAGCCAGTTCGGCCTCGCTGAACTTACCGTCGGCATCGACATCCATTTCCGGCGCAAAACCCATGCCGTGTCCGCCATGCGGCCTCGCCATAGCAGCGACGCCAACCACCAACAGCACTGCCGCACCGGCGGCGGCAATTCGATTCGTCAACTTGGACATGTGACACCTCGTCAAATAAAGAGAAGGAGAGCACCGCTAGCGTCGTGCGCTCTCCCTTGCTTCAACGAAGTGCGTACCGGGTTCCGTCGCGACGCATTGCAGCGCCAGGGGAACCATTCAGGATTGATCCGGAACGGCGGTCAGTCGGACTCCCACCACAACAGCAGTTCATCACTCATGCGCCCGAAGAAGCCCGCCTCGGGCAGATCGACAAGCGCCACCAGTGGTTTCTCGATCAGCACCTGATCGTCCAGACTGAGACGCAGCGTGCCCACTTGCTGACCCTGGCTGTAGGGAGCGAGCAGCGGTTTGGGCAAATCCATCACTGCCTTGATCTGCTCGTACTTGCCACGTTGGACGGTTACTTGCAGTGGCTCCTGCAGGCCCAGTGCAATGCTGTCTCGCTCGCCCTTCCAGATCGGCGACTCAACCACGGTCTGCCCTGCGGCGTAGATGGTGTGCGACTCAAAGAATCGAAACCCGAAATTGAGCAGTGCCTGACTGTCGTCAGCACGCTTCTTCTCACCGCTTGAGCCCATGACCACCGAAATCAGGCGCATGCCCTCGCGTTCGGCCGACGCTGCCAGACAGAAACCTGCCGATGCGGTATGCCCGGTCTTGATGCCGTCGACCGACGGATCACGCCAAAGCAGAGTGTTGCGGTTGTGCTGGGTAATCCCGTTGAGGGTCAGCTCCTTGAGCTTGTAGATCGCGTAGTCCTCGGGGAAGTCACGGATCAACGCACGTGACAACAGGGCGATGTCGTGGGCGGTCGAATAGTGCTCGGGATGCGGCAATCCGTGGGCGTTGACGAAGTGCGAGCCGGTCATGCCGATCCGCTCGGCGTAGGCATTCATCAGACTGGCGAAGGCCTCTTCACTGCCGGCCACGTGTTCTGCCAGGGCAATCGAGGCGTCGTTACCACTCTGGATGATCATGCCGTGCAGCAAGTCCTTCAGGGCGATGGTGGAGTTGACCGGCAGGAAACTGGTTGAACCATCCGTGCCGCCGCCACCGCCGCGCCAGGCGTTTTCGCTGATGCGGACCTGATCATCGGGCGAGAGCTTCCCGGCTTTGATCTCGGCAGAGACCACGTAGGACGTCATCACCTTGGTGATGCTGGCAGGCTCGACACGCTTATCGATGTCGTGGCCCAGCAGGACCTGACCGGTACCGTAATCCATCAGCAGCCAAGCTGAGCCTTCGACGCCAGGCGGTTGCGGCGCAGGCGCAGGTGCCGCAACAGGCTTGGGCACAGGTGCCGGAACCGGCCCAGGTGTGGGTGTCTCGGCGAGCACAGCGACGGACCACAACACCAAACAAAGCAGCCAGTACTTTCCTACCGCCAATGACTTCAACATACCCACCTCAACAGAAGAGAACTCGATTCACAGAAGCGCGGCGATCTACTCTCGCACGACGCGCGCGCCAGACAGACCCAGGGCCGCCAGTCGGTTCAGCAGCACTTGCAGATCGCGGCCCGCGACATTCTGGATGCGCACGCGATGCACGCGTCCGCCATCGACACGGGTCGAGTCAATATCGACGTGACGGATGTCAGCGCCCTGCAAGCGCTCCTTCAAACGACGCGCATTGTCATGGTCGCGGAAGCTTCCGACCTGAACAGCTACCCGCTCACTGTCTGCAACCGGCACTGATCCGCGTGAAGTGGTGCTCGACGCCTGTCCCGGGACCGGTGCCGCCTGTGCCGTGCTTGCGTGATGCCCATTGGGCGTAATCGCGCGCACCTCGACGCGACCTGTGCCACGAACATGGATGCCCAATTTGATCGCGGCCGCATAGGACAGGTCGATGATGCGGCCTTCATGGAAGGGCCCCCGATCATTGACGCGGACAATGACTTTGCGGCCATTGTCCAGATTGGTGACCTCTGCATAAGACGGCAAGGGCAGAGTCTTGTGCGCCGCCGTGAACTGGTACATGTCATACGGCTCGAAACTCGACGTCACCCGACCGTGGAACTTCGTCCCGTACCAGGAAGCGATGCCGCGCTCGACATACCCGTCAGCGCTGTCCATGACGTAGTAGCGCTTGCCCAGCACGGAATACGGGGACTTGTTGCCATAGCGTGCACGTGGCTCGGCGCGCGGCACGGGTTCAGGCAAGGCGCTGATATCCGGGGGAATATCAGGACCACCGTCGGGCACACCCGGCTTGTACAGGCCACCAGCTACATAGTCTGGCACCCCTGTTGTCGAGGATCGATCACTTTGCTCTGGCACATCAGGCGGAACCTGCTTCGGACGCGGACCAGCACAGCCCACCAACACCAGCGCGCACAGCGCGAAGGCAAACCGCCAAATCATTGTGCGGTCACTGCAGACTGGGTGCTCGGGCGTGCCTGCGCAATCTGCTCGGCCAGTTGAAAGACCGCCAGCGAATACAGTGGCGAGCGGTTGTAGCGCGAGATGACGTAGAAGTTATTGAAGGTGATCCAGTACTCGCGCCCTGCCTCGCCATCCAGATTAAGCACCGTCGCGAGAACGTCGTGACCGACCGCCTGCGTGGGGCGATAGCCCTTGGCACCCAGCTCCGCGAGGCCGAACTTCGCCTCCAACGAACCCGCGACAAACTCTTCCTGTGTCGCCTCTTTTCGCGCCAGCACGGCTACTGGCTCATCTGCACGCCAACCATGCGCCACAAAATAGTTGGCGATCGAAGCGAAGATGTCAGGCTTTGAATTCCACAAGTCACGGCGGCCGTCCCCGTCGCCATCGACCGCATAAGCGCGATAGCTCGATGGCATGAACTGGCCCCAGCCCATGGCTCCGGCGTAACTGCCTTTGACCGTGGAAAGATCGATGGCTTCGTCATGCGCCAGTTTGAACAGCGTGGCCAGCTCACTGCGGAAAAATGCCTCGCGCGGCGGATAAAACAAGCCCAGCGTGTACAAGGCGTCCAGCACCCGATAGCTGCCGGTGATTCGACCGTAGTTGGTCTCCACCCCCATGATGGCAACGACAAGCTCAGCAGGCACTCCGGTGCGCTGCTCGACGTCGGACAGTGCGGTCCAATGCTCGCGCAAGAACGCTTTGCCGCCATCAATGCGCGCGGTGTTCATGAATATCGGCCGATAGGCTTTCCAGGGCTTTCCTTCCGCAGGCCGGGTGATGGCGTCGATGATGCTCTGCTGGTAGCGCGCATTCGCCAGCCATGCCTCCACTTCCGAAGCCTCCAGCGCATGCGCAGCCACTGCCTCGGCGACAAATGCGGCACGCGTCGCCTCACTCAGTTCAGGGGCCGCTTGCGTTACCAAGGGCAGCAACAAGGAAACTGCCATCAACTGTTTACGCATCATCCAATCCATTGCCATGCGATGAAACTCGCTGCGGCATGATAACTGCTGCCACGCGCCTTCACGGTCGCCGACGTCTTGCGCGTACTACACTGCGGCCATGAACACCGCGGTTTCCTCCCTGCCTCTGTTTCCGCTGCGCAGCGTGCTGTTTCCGGGCGGCGAGCTGGGCTTGCGGGTCTTCGAACCGCGCTACTTGCGGATGGTGCGCGACTGCGCCCGCAACCAAACCCCATTTGCTATTGCTCTTTTGCTGGATGGCGATGAGGTTGGCCGATCAACGGTCACCGCCAAGGTCGGCACCAGCGCCAGAATCATCGATTTCGATACCCTGCCCGACGGCTTGCTGGGCATTCGCGTGCGCGGCGAATCGCGTTTCCGATTGCAATCCGTGCAATGTCAGGACGACGGCCTGGCGATCGCACGCCTCGATTTCCTGCCCGACACCGAGTCAGGCGAAGTGCGCGCGGAACATCTGTTGCTGGACAGCCTGTTGGAGCATGTCCTAGCGCAGGTGGGCGGGCCACATGCGCAGGCCAGCAAACTGATCCGCGACAACCCACACTGGCTGAGCTATCGCCTCGCCGAATTGCTGCCGCTCAACAACGAGGCCCGCCAGCACCTGCTGCAACTGGATTGTCCGCATGCGCGTCTGGATGCGCTCATTGAGGCGATTCCATCGCTATAGCCGCGACCGTCGCACACGCCGTCAGAGGCGCTTGCACAGCAGCTCGAAGCGCAGATCCTGACGCAAAGGAATGCCGAAACGCTCGTCGCCGTAGGGAAACGGTTGATGCTCACCGGTGCGCAGATAGCCGCGACGTTCGTACCAGGCGATCAGTTCACTGCGGATGTCGATCACAGTCATCCGCATTTCCGCCACGCCCCATTCCGCACGGGCAATTCGCTCGGCCTCGCTCAACATTTGCCTGCCAATGCCCGCGCTCTGGCATTCCGGACGAACCGAAAACATGCCGAAATAGGCGTAGATCGGGTTGCGTTGCAGGTGCGCGCATGCCAGCAGCAAGCCACCTTGCTCGGCGAGCAGAATCAGGCTTCCCGCCGTGCTGATGAGTTCCGATACGGAAACCGTGTCCGTGCGTTGGCCTTGCAGGAAATCCGCCTCGGTGGTCCAGCCCTGTCGACTGCGTTCACCGCGATAACCGCTTTCCACCAGATCAACGATCTGGTCAACATCTTCAGGTTGGGCGTAACGAAATTGAATGGGGTCGGTCATACACCACGCTCGAAGAATTGGGAAACCAAGACGGACCTTGGCGTCGATCCACCGCAGTCAGCCCTTTGACAGCAGGACGGGCGGCGCCTGCAACAATGCCAACTGCTCACGCAACTGCAGAATCAGATTTTGCCAGTGGTGGGTTTCGTTGAACCACGGGAACGCCGCCGGAAACGCCGGATCTTCCCAGCGCCGTGCCAACCAGGCGTTGTAATGCAGCAGGCGCAAACTGCGCAGCGCTTCGATCAGGGCCAATTCGCGGACATCGAAGTCGCGAAACTCGCGGTAACCCTGCACCAGCCATTCCCACTGGCTTCGCATGTCATTCGCATCACCAGCGAGCAGCATCCACAGGTCCTGGATGGCGGGTCCATTGATGGCGTCATCAAGGTCAACAAAATGTGCCTGATCATGCCGCCACAAGAGGTTGCCCGGGTGGCAGTCGCCATGCAGGCGCAGTTCGCGGTAGTCCGGCACCGCGTCAAAGACCTCATACGCCGCTTCAAGCACATCATCACTGATCCGCTCGAAGGCAAGACTCAATTCGACCGGCAGCCATTCACCATCGAGCAGAAAATCCGCGGATTCCTCGCCAAGACGGGCGATATCCAGTCGTGGGCGATGCAGAAACAGGCGACTCTCGCCCACGTTATGGATGCGCGCAAGCATCCGACCGAGATGGGTGAGCGTGTCGCGCCGTTCCAGCTCCGGCGCTTGCCCACCCTGCAGCGGAAACATCGCGAAGCGGAATCCAAAAGCGTCGTGAAGGGTCCGATCCGCAAACCGCAAAGGAGCGACGACAGGCAACTCGGCAGCCTGCAGTTCGGCACTGAATTCGTGTTCTTCCAGAATCGCCGCATTGCTCCAACGCTGCGGGCGATAGAACTTGGCGACGACGGGGGCAGCGTCTTCGACGCCCACACGGAATACCCGATTCTCGAAACTGTTGAGCGCCATGACGCGCCCATCGGTGCGCAGGCCAAGCGACTCTACAGCGCGAAGAACCGTGTCGGGGTCAAGTCCTTCAAACGGGCGCTTGCCTGCATCCCATGATGATGCGTGTGACAACTCAGTCAATGCCGAGCTTCTTCAACTTGTAGCGCAACGCACGAAAAGTGATGCCGAGCTTGGCGGCGGCGCGTGTCTTGTTGTATCGACACTCTTCGAGGGCTTTGACGATGGCGTCGCGCTCGACCTGCTCAATGAAGTCGGTCAAGGGTTCGCTCGGCGCGCGCGCGCCGGGTTCCGTAGTCGGGGGCACAGGGATTGCCGCCGCTTGAGCGGGCACCGCGACACTCACCGGTGCCAATGGACTGCTCTGCGGCAAGTAGAGATCGCCATCTGCAATCACACCGCCATCGCACAATGCCACCGCGCGTTCAAGAATGTTCTCGAGCTCGCGGACGTTGCCAGGAAAGGCGTAGTCACGCAGGCGACGACCGGCGTCGGCATCCAGTGTGTAGGGCGCATCACCGTTCTCCGATGCCAAGCGTCGAAGAATGCTCTGCGCTAGGGGAAGGATGTCCTCTGCACGCTCACGCAGGGGCGGTACGCGCAGTTCGATGACGTTGATCCGGTAATAGAGGTCGTGCCGGAAACGTCCGTCCGCAACCAGCTGGGCGAGGTTCTTGTGCGTTGCCGAGAGGATGCGAACGTCAATCGCGTGCTCGCTGTTGGCACCGACAGGACGGACAGACTTCTCCTGGATGACGCGGAGCAGCTTGACCTGCATGTGGACCGGCAACTCGGCGACTTCGTCCAGGAACAGCGTGCCCCCGTTGGCAGCCTGGAACAGGCCATCCTTGTCGCCTTGCGCACCAGTGAAACTGCCCTTCTTGTGGCCAAAGAACTCGCTCTCCATCAGCTCGGACGGAATGGCACCGCAGTTGACCGGCACGAACGGGCCATCGGAGCGCGGGCCTTGTTCGTGGATCAGCCGCGCAACCAGTTCCTTTCCGACACCGGATTCACCACTGATGTAGACCGGGGCCTGACTTCGCGCCAGCTTGGTGATGGTGGTGCGCAATTGCTGCATCGACTCCGATTCACCTTGCAACTTGTTGGCGGTCAATTGCTGCTGGGCACGCCGCTGCTCGCCCAATTGCAGGGCGTTCTGCACAAGCCTGCGCAACACGTTCAGATCGACCGGTTTGGTGACGAAATCGAATGCCCCGGCCTTCAGCGCATTCACGGCCGCATCGACACTCCCATAGGCCGTGATCATGGCTACCGGCGTTTCCGGATAGCGCTGTGCAATCAATTCGATCAGTGACTGTCCACTGCCGTCCGGCAGTCGCATATCAGTAAAGCAAAGGTCGTAGCGCTGCCGCTGCAGGCACTCACGCGCCTGGCCAAGATCCGCCGCCGTTTCCACGCGCAAGCCCATCCGGGTGAGTGTCAACACCAGCAATTCGCGAATATCGCGTTCGTCATCAACGATCAATGCGCAGCGAGTAGTGACCATGTAACCAATGATCCTCGACGAAGAAGTTCGCGATGTGCCACGCTGGCACGACCGCCCTGAGCACGCACTTTACTTGAAGGCATCGCTGGCGTCCCATTTCACTGCCAAGCCTCTGTGCAGAAAAGGAAACCACCCTGCACCGGGCGAATCAGTTGCCGAAACTCGGCTTGGTACTTTGCATCAGGGCGCGACTGCGCGCGAGCGTGATGCGAAAGCAGGCCCCTACGGCGCGATCATCGACATAGTCGAGGCTGGCCTGATTGGCCTCGCAAAGTTGTCTTGCGATGTACAGACCGAGACCCGTGCCGTGCTCATGCGTCGTGAAGAAGGGCTCGAAGATGCTGGCCCGTTGCTCCGCCGGAATGCCAGGCCCCATGTCCATGACCTCGACGAGTGGAGGTCCAAATTCACCAGATTGCCTTGCCTGCAGGGTGACCTTCGGGGCTTGTCCAGGTTGTCGCCCGTAGTCAAGCGCGTTTTGCACCAGAACCGTCACCGCCTGGTGCAGTTGCGCGGGATCGACGATGGCAAACAGCCGCCCATCGCCCGCCTTGGCAAGTAACTGTCCCGCCTCAAGGACATGCGCCGATTTGTAGTCTTCGACAAATTGGCGAACCCATTGCATCAGCTCGACCTGCTCGGGCCGGGATACTTCGCGGCGCGACAGGCTGAGCACGTTCTCGATGATCCCATTCATGCGCTGACAATGACTGAGGATGATTTCGGTCAGGCGTTTGTCAGTGCTGTGCAGGTCGGGAGATTCGCCGAGCAGTTGCGCGGCATAGCTGATGGCGGCCAGCGGATTGCGCACCTCATGGGCAATGCTGGCGGATAGGCGCCCCAATGACGACACCGTCAATGCTTCCGCGCGCCGCGAGACGAGCGTGGCATCATCCAGAAAGACGAGGACCAGGCCGTCACCCTGATGCAGTCGCGCGAAACGCGGCAACACTTCCACGTGGTCTGGGCCGAGATTCAGTGGTTCGGTTGCCGTTGGACTGCCCTGCAGCCAAAGTTGAAGACGTTCCATCAGGGCGGGTGCCATCGCATTCAGATCACGCTGCGATGGCGACGGCTGACCCAGCAGATTCCACGCCGCTTCATTGTTGAGCTGCAGCCTCCCCGCCGCATCCACCACCAGCACACCGATGCGCATGCGGCGAATGATCAGTTCATTGAGTTGGGAAAGACTGGCCAAGTCGGCGCCACGCTGTGCAACCAGTTGGGCCTGCTCGCGCATCTGGCGTCCAAGCAACTGGGTCAACAGCGCCACTGAGGCATAGCTGATCGAGAACATGGTCGCCTCGGCCAGAGAATGCTCCAGCACGGAACCGGGACTGATCTGGCCGATCCGTTGCAGGAAGAAGCCCCCCAAGGGCATGAGCGCTGCAAGCGCCGCGAATACCGCCGTGGGTCGCCACGGCATCAACAGTGCAGCCGCACCCACGTTGACCAGTAACAGCATGCTGATTGCGGTATCGGCACCATGGCTGCCTTGCAGGATCAAGGCGGCGATCAGAAGATCCAGAAGCAAGCCACCTGCTGCCTGCCAAGTCATGCTCCAGCGTGTCTGGGTGGCGACGATCAGCAGACCGAGACCCGCGACGAGATAGAGCATCGCTGCACTGCGGGCGAGCATCGGCCACGCCACATCGACCGTGCCGATGGCATTCGGCCCCAGCAACATGAACACCAGCATCGAGCCCTCCAGCAAGCGGAAAAGCGCGAAAAAGTACAGCTCGCGGCGCATCGCTTGATCGCCGCTGGGGTCGTCCTGCGGGCTCGTTTGTGGATCGCCGCGCTCGTCGCTTGCCATCGTCCCGGCTGCTCAACCTGAATGCCACGAGCCTATAGAAAGCGCCTGGCATCCGAAAGGGCTGTTCTCAGGCGGCGCGGACTGCGTCTGGATTGAGCGCCGCGACAGCGGCATCAGGCTCATCGTCCCGCCAGTGAGCACCGATGCTACCGCTACGCGCCAACGCCGCCCGCAGCATTCGGGACATCAGTCTGATCCGCGGCAGAGCCGGACCACCTGCTGGAGGCTCTACCATCAAGTCATGCAGACGGCGGAGGCCGATCCGCAAGTCCTCAGCGTTGCGGCGTAGCCCCATACAGCGCCACATCATTGAACGCAATTCCATGCTGCAGGGCGGCTGCGGCCACTCGCCAACGAACGTATCAACGGAATCCGGAACGATGCTGGAAGTAGACGGCAAGGTCATACCGCGCAACTGATCGCCCAAGGCTCGCCCCATCACCAAGCCCTCCAGCAATGAGTTGCTTGCCAGTCGATTGGCACCATGCAGCCCGGTGCAGGCAACCTCCCCAACCGCAGCCAACCCAGACACCGTGGTCCAGCCCGCCGCATCGGTTCGCACTCCGCCCATGTGGTAGTGCGCTGCGGGCACCACTGGAATCGCTTGGACACGAGGATCAATACCTTGCGACATACAACTGGCAAAGGCGGTTGGAAAGCGGTGCGGAAAGTCCCGGCCAATGGCTTCGCGGGCATCCAGCAAAGCGCCACCGTGCATCTGGGCTGCGTAGACCGCGCGCGCCACGACATCGCGTGCGGCCAAATCGCCGCCAGCGATCCCCGCCATGATTGGTGCACCAGTCGCATCGACCAGCACGGCACCGGCACCGCGCAGCGCTTCGCTGAGCAAGGGGAGTGAGGCAAGTTTGGTCGCCGCCAATTCTGCAGGCGGATGCAAGGCTGTGGGATGGAATTGCACAAACTCCAGGTCGGCGAGCTCAGCACCGACATGCAGAGCCATCGACAAGCCCTGCCCTTGCGCGCTTGCTGGATTGGTCGTGTAGGTGAAGAGCTGCCCGATTCCGCCCGTCGCCAACACACAGACTGGGGCACGAAAAACACAGCTTCTGCCCATCGCGTCAAGGCAGCGCACCGCCACCACATGCCCCTGCTCGTCCTGCAGCAAAGCCTGTGCTGTGACGCCTTCATGCACCTCGATACCTGGTGTCTGACGCACCGCACGGGACATCGCGCGCATGACCTCAAGACCGGTCCCATCACCCTCGGCATGCACGATGCGCGCGTGACTGTGGGCCGCCTCGCGCGCGAGGTGCAATTGCCCATGCTGTCGGTCGAATCGGCAGCCCAAATTGACCAACCACTCGATCGCTTCTGGCGCTGCAGCGCACACCTCACGAATGACCGCTCGATTGCCAACCCAGACTCCGGCATCAAACGTATCGCGAACGTGGAACTCGACCGAATCACCCGTACCCAACGCCGCCGCGATGCCGCCCTGTGCCCAGTGACTCGCGCCATCGACCGCAAGGCGTCCCGCACTCAGCAACAGCACTCGACGCGGTGCGGCCGCCAAGGCCACACTCAGTCCTGCGATACCTGAGCCAATGACGATCACATCCGCATGCATGGTTCAGGCCGCCTCGCGCCGGCCGATGTCGAGCATGCGCTGCACCGCAAGGCGCGCCTTTGCGGCAATTCCCGGCGCCACATCGACGACGTGTTGCGTCTGCTCAAGCGCCGCAAGAATGCCTGGCAAGGTGATGCGCTTCATGTGCGGACAAAGCTGACATGGTCGGGTGAACTCGATGTCCGGAAACTGCACGGCGACGTTGTCGCTCATCGAGCACTCGGTGACCATCACCACCCGCGGCGGCCGCAGGCGATCCAAGTGATGAATCATCGCCGCCGTCGAGCCGACAAAATCCGCTTCCGCCAATACGTCCTGCGGGCATTCGGGATGCGCCAGCAGGTGAACCGGACCGAGCTGCTGCCGGTAGTCACGCAACTGCTGTCCGCTGAAGCGCTCGTGCACCTCGCAACTGCCTTGCCACAGAATGATCTCGACGCGGGTTTTCGATGCCACGTATTGCCCGAGATACTGATCGGGCAGAAACAGTACTCGTGGCACACCAAGTGACTCGACCACCTGAACCGCGTTCGCCGACGTGCAGCAGATGTCGCTTTCCGCCTTCACCTCCGCACTGGTGTTGACGTAAGTGACCACCGGAACGCCCGGATAACGCTGGCGCAGCAAACGGATGTCCGCCGCCGTAATACTCTCGGCCAGCGAACAGCCCGCAGCGTCATCGGGAATCAGGACAGTACGACCCGGGTTCAGCAACTTGGCCGTCTCGGCCATGAAGTGCACACCCGCCATGACGATGATGTCCGCATCGACATCCACCGCGCGCTGCGCCAAGGCCAACGAGTCACCGACGATATCCGCCACGCCGTGGAAGATTTCGGGTGCCTGGTAGTTGTGCGCCAGGATCACCGCACGCTTCTCGCGCTTCAGCGACAGGATCGCATCGACATAGGGTAGATGCTCCGCCCAGTCGGCATCGCCCAGCACGTGGCGCGTGCGCTCACGCAGGGCTGCGTGACGGGCAAACAGATCGGCATGCAAACGCGGCAATTCATTCATGACAGGAGGCACCTCTTTCCTACCGACTGAAAACCCGTCGGTATTTATGCTCGAAATGAGCATTACGAGCACGTAATGCTAGAAGTGAGCATAAGCCGCCGTCAAGCCGATCGTTGTTCTCCGCCCCGTCACTACATCAAGAGCGCGCAACAAAAAAGCCCGCTGCTTGCGCAGCGGGCTTTTTGAAGATGGCTCCCGAGGTCAGACTCGAACTGACGACCCCCTGATTAACAGTCAAGTGCTCTAACCGGCTGAGCTACTCGGGAACGGGCCGCCTATTCTAGCCAGTGATTTTTTGCGGTCAAGCCCCGGCGGCGCATTCGGCGGTCGCCGCTCGTGGGTTCGACTCGCTTCGGCTCACGAACAGCTCGCCATTCCCGCCGCCTCGCTGCTACTGGCTTTGCGCAAGCGGCCGGTATTGTTGAGCACCAAGGCACTGACTGGCTCGCCATCGGCATTGCAAAGGCGCAGGCTCATATTGGCACCACCGCTCCCCCCGTTGGGTCGGAACACGACCAAGGGCCGCGCGGTACTTGAGCGTATGCCCAAGGCTTCGCGCTCACGTTGATCCGCGCGCCTGACTGGCTCGTCCGCATCACGCTGTTTGTTGCGATTGCGGTCCAGAAATACGATCCAGCCGCGATCCCACACCGCAGGGCTATTGCAGTTCTGCGCATCGGTACTGGGACAAACGACAGCCTGCTGACGCTCGGTCACCGCCAGCGTGCGGGCAAAGTGGAAGGCAGCGGCCAAGTCGTTGTGCGCCGTGTTGAATGCCTGCTTCTCGAACAGGGCCGAGAAACTGGGCATTGCCACCCCCAGAAGGACAGCACTGATGCCGAGTGCGGTCATGATTTCAACCAGACTGAAACCTCGCTGCGGACGACGGTATGGCTTTGCGACGGCGCTCATAAGGGTCTCCAAGATGGCCTCTGCGGCCTGATGCGCACAGTGTCGATAGCGCGCACTGCCGCGAGGATCAGCGGACGCCGTTGCCGAAGGTCGGAAATTTCCGGCCTGGCGGCCGGATTTCGGAGCAATGCCTCGATCTGGGTCCGGGTGTACCGACTCGCTGGCATACTGCGGCCATGAGCCGTCCCGAAGCCTCCGCCGCCACACCGTTCCAGTTGCATTCGCCCTATCGACCCGCTGGCGATCAGCCGCAGGCCATTCGTCAACTGGTGGAGGGTTTCGAGTCCGGATTGGCGCACCAGACCTTGCTGGGCGTCACCGGTTCGGGAAAGACCTACACCATCGCCAATGTCGTGCAGGCGGTGCAGAAGCCGACCTTGGTCCTGGCACCGAACAAGACGCTGGCAGCGCAGCTCTACGGTGAGTTCAAGGAGTTCTTCCCGCACAACGCGGTGGAGTACTTCGTCAGCTATTACGACTACTACCAACCGGAAGCCTATGTGGTTGCCAGCGACACCTTCATCGAGAAGGACAGCGCCATCAACGAGCACATCGAGCAGATGCGGTTATCGGCGACCAAAGCCCTGCTGGAACGCCGTGATGCGTTGATCGTCGCCTCGGTCTCGGCGATCTACGGCTTGGGCGATCCGAACGAGTACTTCCAGATGGTGCTGCACATGGTGTGCGGCGAGCGCATCGACCAGCGCGAACTGATCCGTCGGCTGACCGAGCTGCAGTACAGCCGCAACGAATTCGAACTGCGCCGAGGCTGCTACCGCGTGCGCGGCGAAGTAATCGATGTGCATCCGGCAGAAAGCGACAGCGAAGCGGTGCGCATCGAGCTGTTCGACGGCGAGATTGAAAACATCGCCGTATTCGATCCGTTGACCGGCGAGATTCAGCGCCGCGTGCCGCGCTACACGATCTACCCGAAGACCCACTACGTGACCACACGACGCACCGTGCTGGAGGCCATCGAAGCCATCAAGGTCGAACTGCAGGACCGACTGAACTGGTACTACGCGAAAAACAAGCTGGTCGAAGCGCAACGCCTGCAGCAACGCACCACCTTCGATCTGGAAATGATGGCGGAGGTTGGCTTCTGCCAGGGCATCGAAAACTACTCGCGCCACCTGACCGGGCGCATGGCCGGTGAGGCCCCGCCCTGCCTGTTCGACTATCTGCCACCCGATGCCCTGCTGGTCGTCGACGAGTCACACGTCACTGTGCCGCAGGTAGGCGGCATGTACAAAGGCGACCGCTCACGCAAGGAGAACCTGGTCGAGTACGGTTTTCGCCTGCCCTCCGCGCTGGATAACCGACCGCTGAAGTTTGAGGAGTGGGAACTGCGCTCGCCGCGCACCATATTTGTGTCGGCCACACCGGCACGCTATGAACTGGACAAGTCGCACGGACAAATCGTCGAGCTGGTCGTGCGTCCGACCGGACTGATCGACCCCGATGTGGAAGTCCGTCCGGTGGCATCGCAGGTGGACGACCTGATGTCGGAAATCAACGCGCGGATCGCGCTGGGTGATCGTGTGCTGGTCACCACGCTGACCAAGAGGATGGCGGAAAACCTGACCGAATATCTGGGCGAGCACGCCATCAAGGTGCGCTATCTGCATTCCGACATCGATACCGTCGAGCGCGTCGAGATCATTCGCGACCTGCGCCTCGGCGTCTTCGATGTACTGGTCGGCATCAACTTGCTGCGTGAAGGCCTGGATATGCCGGAAGTCTCACTGGTCGCGATTCTCGACGCTGACAAAGAAGGCTACCTACGCTCGGCGCCTTCGCTGATCCAGACGATTGGCCGCGCTGCCCGCCACCTGCGCGGCAAGGCCATCCTGTATGCAGACCGGATCACGGGATCCATGCAGGCCGCATTGGATGAAACCGCCCGTCGGCGCGCCAAACAGACCGAATACAACGCGATTCACGGGATCACACCGACGTCGGTCGTTCGCAAGATCACCGATGTCATGGAAGGCGCGCGTGCTGAACCCGACCAAGGCAAGGGCAAAGGCCGCAAGTCGGAAGCCCTGCGCAAGGTGGCGGAGCCCGCCGGCGATTACCGCCCCCTGCATCCGGATCAGATGGCCGCGCGCCTGAAGAAACTGGAAGCGCAGATGTATCAGCACGCCAAGGACCTGGAGTTCGAAGCCGCGGCAAAAATCCGCGACGAGATGAAGCGGATTCGCGATGCGGGCCTCCTGAGTTGAACTCCACAGCGACGTCCGTCCCTATAATCGCGTCATGAACAGACGACTGACAGCCCTTCTTCTGATTGCGACATTGGCCTTGGCCGCTTGCGGCAATCGTGGCCCGCTGGTCCTGCCCAAGGATGCGCCACCGCAAGACACGCCGACCCAAGAGGGCTGAACATG
>DEHW01000226.1 GCA_002352135.1 Lysobacterales bacterium UBA2790 | reverse complement strand
TAGTGCGGACGGAAGTCGTGACCCCAGTCCGAAATGCAGTGCGCCTCGTCGATGACCAGCATCGTCACGCGGTCAGCGATTCGTGCGAGAACCTCATCGCGAAACTTCTCGTTGGCCAACCGTTCGGGCGCAATCAGCAGGATGTCGACCTCGTTCCGCGCGATGGCGGCAATGACGGCATCCCATTCGGTTTCGTTGTCCGAATTGATCGTCGCGGCGCAAACGCCCATGCGCTTGGCGGCGGCAATCTGGTTGCGCATGAGTGCCAGGAGGGGCGAGATCAGTAGGGCGGGACCACCGCCTTGCTCACGTAGCAGCTTGGTCGCGATGAAATAGACGAAGCTCTTTCCCCAACCCGTCTTCTGAACGACCAACAGACGGCCTCGGCCTTCAACGACATGTTCGATCGCTTCCTTCTGCCCTTCGCGAAAGGCCGCATCCGGGCGTCCAGACCCGATCCGCAAGAATTCGAGTGCGCGGAGCGGATCGAAAGTCATCTACGGTCCTGTTCCGGATTGGCCTCTGAGGACAGAGACTTCCCCAGAGCATTGACCGCCATTCCCCCCGCCGCCACCTTCAAACGGTCGTCGTTGGTCCAGAATTCGCTGCAACCATGATGTTGCGCGGTTGCCAAATGCAGCGCATCGGGCGTCTTCAATCCGAAGCGGCTGCGCAGGTCGAGTGCGCGGGCGAAGATGGTGTCGTTGATGGACAGCCATGCCTGGCGGGCCAGCAGGGTTTCATAGGCATTGACCAAGTCCGGCTGATTGAGCCGCATCGGTCTGACCAGGGTTTCCAATCGTACCAGCGGCGAAACACACAGGGTCGCGTCCTTGTTGTGTTCAAGCCAGCGCAGGGCGGCGTCCGCTTGAGGCGTTGCCTGTTCCACCCAATAGATCAACAGGCAGCTATCAACATAAGCGCGGCGCATTAGTTGTCACCCCGGTCGTCACCCCAGTCGGCACGCAGTTGCGCAATGCGCTGCTCGACTTCTGCCGGATCTGCTTTCGGCAAGGCGCGAAAGGCGGGTGATTGCAGCAGGGCCAGGGTGGCGCTGGCGCTGCCCTGCTCGGAGGAATCCGCCGGGGCCGGCGCATCGAGAAAAGTCACCAGCACCGGCACCGGACCCTGCGGGCGCATCGATTGGGGCAAGGTGACATGGCCATCGGGTTCCAGTGTGGCGTGCACGGTCAGCATGGCGTCTCTCCTTGATATTCAGCACGCGCAACCCTCTTTTGGGCCAGCGTCGTGTGGTGGTCGTTGATGCGCGTACCTTCGGGTTCGTCGTAGGTCGGGCCGAGCTTGTACCAGGGCGCTGAGGCGACATCCTTGCCGCGATCGGCTTCCCATTTGATGCCGAGCTTATTGCGGGGAATGCGCAGCACGCCGGCCTCGACGAAGGGGCGGATGTTCATGCGCACGCCGTCGTTGATGTCCGGGTCCCAGCCGAGCGGTTGCTGGTGCAGCGGCTTCCAGCGCACGAAGATGTCGTGGGGCGGTTCGCCTTCGAGGATGGCTTCGAGTTGCGCTTTCAGCGCCTCGGCCTTGGCGAGCTTGAGCGTGGCGTCGCTCGCCTTTTCCTTGTCTGCGGCCGCGATGGCGCGTTTCTGCTGGGTGATCCAGTCGCCGAGGTAGAGGTTGATCAGGGTGTTGAGCTTCTCGCGCGTCAGCAGGTGGTAATTGACCAGCGCCGAGAAGCCTTCCTTGTGGCCGTCCCAGACGTGCCAGATGAAGGGGCGCTTCTGGAAGCGGGTGACGTGCTGCTCGAAGAACTTGTCGCGCAGCCATTGCGCCAGCGGCAAGCCGTCGCAACCGGCGTCGCGCAGCAACTGACTTTCGCGTGCCGCCGACCAGTCGCTGCCGAAGGCTTTGGCGAGCAGCGCACGCAGGCGCGTCTCCGCCGATTGCTCGCCGCGCACCGCAGGCAGGCAGACGATGCCGTCGTCGTCGATCAGGCCGTCGAGGTTTGCTAAACGAGCGATCCAGGCACGCGCCTCATCGGAGAGTTCCATCTCGGCATCGGACTCCGCAGGCCAGCGGTAGCCGAGCAGACGGGCGACGGCGACTTGCAGCGGGTCGGTGGCCGGTTTCGGGTGGCCGTGGAAAATCCACTGCGTCGGTTCGTCGGAATAGGGTTTGGGCAGACCGTTGGGATAGCGTTCAGCGGCGACTTTTTGCCAGTGGGCGAGGTCGAAGGGGACCTTGACCAAAGTCGTATTTGTTACGTTGACCTTCTGATCAATCTTACGGACCGCTTCGTTGTACTGCGGAGACGAGCAGTAACACCAAATGGCCGCGAGATGTATCGGATTATTTGGCAGTACTACAGCGACATTCTTGTCGAATATTTCACCGACATGAAGCGCGGATGGCAGCGTTCGCATTTGGCTAATAGCCACACCCCATTTTCCCCAAGCGCTTTTTCCTGCTGGGATTGCAAGTCCCGTTCTACCCAATTCCGCAAGGATTCCGGCACCTTTCTGCCAATAAACTGCCTGCTCGTATCCGCCCCAGAGGGTAGTTGACTCCACCGTGGTTTGCATTAACTGCCAGTCTTGTTTGAAGCAATGCAATTCCCAAAATTGCCGGAAGAAGCGAGGAGAATCTTTGCTCCCGAATCCGTGAACTCCTTCAGCGATCTGAGAAAGCAGAGCTATTTCCGAGGCCGCTTCGAAAGTAATTCTGGCGTCAGGGTTTCGTAACTGGGACTCCTGTGGAATTGTTATGAAGTCTGCTTGACACAGAACCGTCGCCTTTCCCGTCGGCATCTTCTCCGCACTTGCATCCAGCCCGCGCAGCATCTGATCCTCGGAAGGCCTGGCGTGCGTCAGGGTCAGCAGGATGGCGTTGACCACCTCGCCGGTGATGGTCTCGAACGCTCCCGCGCCCAGCCGCGCCAGCAGGTTCCAGGTTGCATACCTGAGCAGATGCTCGCGCTGTTTCTGGTAGCTCTTGAGGAACAGCCAGTTCTGCGGCATCACGAAGGACACCGCGCCGCCGGGCTTGCAAAGCTTGAGGCTGCGCTCCAGGAACACGTTGGCGAGATCGCTCTTTGCGGCCTTGTAGTGCTCCTCGCAGAAGTCCTTGAGCACCGTGCCGTGCTGCCCCGCGCCGAGGTAGGGCGGATTGGTGATGACCAGGTGATACTTGCGCGTCAGGATGCGCGAGGCGTGCACCATGCCCTGCGCCGCCACTCTCGCTTCGATGTCCTGATCGTCACCCTTCTGCGCCAGCGCCTGATCCAGCCGTGATTCGAGTTCCTCCCAATGCGCGTCGAGTAGATCGCCACGGGTGGCGGCCATTGGGTCGATCAGGCTGCCGAGTTCCGGGGCTTTCTGGAACAGGGCGTAGAGCGCGGCCATGCCGCCTTCGAGGCGTTCGTCGCCCCCGGCGAGCTTGAGCCAGTCGGCCTTCTTGCTGCGCGGCGCCACGCCGACGCAGGCGATGTTGAGGCGCGGCAGGGGGCGGTAGCCGATGGCCTCGCCCTTTTCATCCGGGTAACGCCAGGCCGCCAGGGCCAGCGCGAAGGCGGCGATTTCGACGCAACGGGCATCGAGTTCGAGGCCGTGCAGGTTGTCGGTGAGCACGTTGTCGATGGCGTCGCCCACCGAGATCTTTTCGGTGGCGCGGCGCATCGGCACCAGGTAGTGGAAAGCCGAGACAAGGAAGTGTCCGGAACCGGCGCAGGGGTCGAGCAGCTTGAACTGGGCCAGCGTATCGGGCCAGGCCGGGAAGGTTCCGGCGGCAGGCTCCCCCTCTCCCCGGTCCTCTCCCGCGAGGGGAGAGGGAGAAAAGCGGAGGTAGGGCATCTCGACCGGCAGCTTCATGCGCGGGTGGCGGCTCATCCACCAGCCGCCGAGGGCGTTTTCGAGCAAAAACGCGACCATGTACTGCTCGGTGAACAGTTGCGTTACCGCGGGCAGCTCGTCGGCTCCCACCTTGGTGCCGGCCTGCTT
>DEHW01000068.1 GCA_002352135.1 Lysobacterales bacterium UBA2790 | reverse complement strand
CCGGCCACTTCCAAGCGGACCTCCACATCCAGCTCGCTGCCATTGATCTCGTAATCGAACACCAGCTTGGGCTCGGCGGGCGGCAGGCCCAGGGCCTCGTAGTCGTAGCGCGAGAAGTGGTAGACATCCTTGCAGCCTTCGGCGTCGAACGGTGAGGCCACCTCAGCCGGGAACGGCCCCAGATCGCCCAGGCTGGGGTCCAGCAGTTCCTCGTGCCCGCGTACATTCAGCAATTCGAGGTGGATGCGATCCACCTTGATGCGATGTTTGCGCTTCTTGGTGAACAGATTGCGCGCCACCCAGAACCAGCCGGGCGTTTCGGCAACGACATAGTCGGCGTGCAGGATCGTCTCGCCGGTTTCCTCATCGACGATGTTGAAATCCTTGGCGTACAGATCGCCATCCCATTCGAACCACGCGGCGCGGAAAGTCGACTCCACATCGCCATAGGCGACCAGAATGCTGCGGGCGATGAAGTACTGCGCGCGATCCAAGCCCCACCAGCCCAGTGCGGCGAGTGCGAAAATGGCGATCAACACGCTTTTCAGCGTGATCGGCTGGTTGTCGGTCGACTTGCGTGCCATGCAAAACAGTTCCCTTGCTGTGGCCGCGTCACCGCCGCCGTCACCCCCGGAGCGCCGCAGCTTAACGGCATTCACCACGTCCGCAAACCCGCTGGGCCGCGTGGATCAAGATGATCCGGCGCAACGCGATGTGCCGAGAATCGTCGCGTCGCAGGCCTAAGGATAAGGCGTCAATTTTTTCGCCGCCAAAACATTGACGTGGCGACAGACCACGTTCTCAGTCTACCTAGAACCGCTATCTATTTGTTTTTTATGGGGCTGCACCACACCGCCGCACGCGTCAGAACTCCGGCACACCCTTTGCATTTGAGCCAGCAATTCCAAGGAGCACGTCATGGCCGCCAAACCCGCACCCGCCGCTGCCGCGGCAGCACCCGCCGAAGCCAAGAAAGGCAAACCGATTGTCCTGATCCTGATCGTTCTGATCGTCGGCCTGGCGGCGGGTGGCGGTGGTGCCTATTTCATGGTCGGCGGGAAAGGCAAGGCGGCTGATGCCGAACACAGCGACTCACATGGCGACGATGCGGACGAGGAAGACGAGGACAGCGGACACAGCAAGCCCGCGCAATACCTGGCGCTGGAGCCGGCGTTTGTGGTCAATCTGGCCGATGAAGGCGGGACGCGCTATCTGCAAGCCGAAGTGCAGGTCATGACGCGCAAACCCGCCGTGCTGGAAAACGTCAAAACCCACACGCCCGCCATCCGCAATGCACTGCTGATGTTGTTTGCGCAGAAGACCCAAGCCGATCTGCGTAACAAGGAAGGCCGCGAGGAACTGCAAGCGGCGGCATTGGAGGAGGTCAACCGCGTGCTGAAGGAAGAAACCGGCAAAGGCGGTGTGGAAGCCATCTTCTTCATGAGCTTTGTGACCCAGTGAGCGACATCCTCAGCCAGGACGAAATCGACGCCCTACTGCATGGCGTCGACTCCGGTGCGGTCAGCACCGAAGCACCCGCCGCCCCCGGCGAGGCGCGGTCCTACGACTTCGCCACGCAGGATCGCATCGTGCGCGGGCGCATGCCCACGCTGGAAATGATCAACGAACGCTTCGCCCGCCTGATCCGCATCGGCATCTTCAACCTGCTGCGCCGCTCGCCCGAGATCTCGGTGCGCGGTATCGAGATGGTCAAATTCGCCGAATACACGCATACCTTGTTCGTACCGACCAATATCAATCTCATCAAGGTCAAACCGCTACGTGGCACGGCGATGATCATTTTCGAGCCCAAGCTGGTATTCGGCGTGGTCGACAGTTTCTTCGGCGGCGGTGGACGCTTCCAGGCCAAGATCGAAGGCCGTGAGTTCACCGCTACCGAAATGCGCGTCATCCACCTGCTTCTGCAGCAGGTGTTCGCCGACCTCATGGAAGCCTGGTCGCCCGTGCTGCCACTGGAATTCGAGTACGTCAGCTCCGAAGTCAACCCGCACTTCGCCAACATCCTCACCCCACGCGAATACATCGTGGTGTCGCGGTTTTCGGTCGAACTGGAAGGCGTGATGGCCGACATCCACATCAGCTTTCCCTACGGCATGCTGGAACCACTGCGCGAACAGCTCGACGCCGGGCTGCAGAGCGACCGCGCCGAGCGCGATGACCGCTGGGTCACCGAAATGCGCAACCAGATCCACGACACCGAAGTCGAGATCAGCAGCGTCTTGGCGCGCAAAACGCTGACCCTGCGCGACCTGCTCAACCTCAAGCCCGGCGACATCCTGCCCATCGACGTGCCCAAGCAAGTTGATCTGCTGGTCGAAAACGTGCCCGTGTTCCGCGGTGACTTCGGTGCCGTCAACGGCCGTCGCGGCATCAAGGTGCAGTCCGTGCGTCGCCCTTCCCCCAATTGACATCGAGACCGAGGTCGCCATGAGCAGTACCGACCCCTTCAGTTCCAGCAGCGCCAGTCCCGCCGAGTTCGGCAATCTGTCCGCCGACCCGTCCGCACCCGGCGAGCTCAACCTCGACGTGTTGCTGGACGTACCCGTCACCATCGCCTTGGAAGTCGGTCGCGCCCGCGTGCCGATCCGCAACCTGCTGCAACTCAATCCCGGCTCCGTCATCGAACTCGAACGCGGCGCCGCCGAACCGCTGGATGTCTACGTCAACGGCACCCTGATCGCGCATGGTGAAGTCGTCGTCGTCAATGACCGCTTTGGCGTCCGCCTGACCGACGTCATCAGCCCCGCCGAACGCCTGCGCCGCCTGCGATGAGCGCACCCGCCGCCAGCGTCGCGGAAATCGGCAGCGCCAGCAGCGTCGGCGGACTGCTCCTCAGCCTGCTGCTGGTCTTGGGCCTGATCTTCCTGCTGGCCTGGCTGTTGCGCCGCATGCCCCGCATGAACCTCGCCGCTCAAGGCCCACTGCGCATCCGTCACAGCCTCTCGCTGGGCATGAAAGAACGCCTGCTACTGGTCGAAGCCAACGGCGAAACCCTCCTCCTCGGCATCACCGCGCAACACATCACCTGCCTGCACCGCTTCGACACCCCGCTACCAGAAAGCGAACCCAGCAAAACGCCCTTTGCGGAGATCTTGCAGCGAGGGCGAGATCAGGCTGGGAACACGTCGAGTTGAAGTCGGAACCGCTGGCTCATTACAGATTCAGAGCGAATGCAGTAGTCAGTGATTGGCGCGACGCGTCAGCCCTGTGTGAGCAGCCAATGCTGTTGCCCCTCTCCCACAGATGGCGGGGGCTGCCACATCGCGCAAATTAGGATCAAGAATCAGATTTTGAAGTCGCGCGAACAGAATGGACAATCCAACCTTGTTCTCGCGTTCGTCAATAACCTCAACGCCGCCGCCAGAACATCACACCCGCAGAAGTCACCAACAGCATCACCAAGCCCCACAAGGCCGCGGGTGATGTGGCGGGAATGACTTCCGGTTGGGCCAGTGCTTCGGGCAATGTCGTGAAGCGCAGTTGGAAATCGACCCGGTTGTTGCTGCTATCGGGATCGCTGGAGCCCGCCCGCCAGAAGCCGCCTCGACCGTCAAGAGCGGACAGGCCCAGCGTGTAGCCATACTCGATCAGCGAAATCGATTCGACTCTGAGCTGACACGTAATCGATTGCCCCGGTGCCAATGGTGGCGCGTCAAGCTGAATGGAGACCGGCATTGGATCGCCGGGCAGGGGATCGATATGCATATCCGAGTATTCGCAGGGTTGCGGCGACGTGGCTCCTGTAATCCGGAAGCCCGCTGGCGGGAAGCGAGCCAGCATCCACGTGGTCGTCACCTCAGGAAGTAAAGCGGTATCCGGCCCATGGTTGATCAGGGTCACGTCCACCACCGCCGAGGTTCCCGGTGGGATGTAGGTTCCCGGCGAGATGGTCGCACGGACTTCCAGGTCGACACTGGTCGGAGTTTGGGCAGTCAACGGGCCGAAAAAGAAGCAGCCCCACCAGAGGGCTATTATGCGAATCCAGTTTGAACGGTTCATTCGTGAAACGCCTCCCAATACTGCTTAGCCTCAATCATCAAGTGC
>DEHW01000045.1:1168-2704 GCA_002352135.1 Lysobacterales bacterium UBA2790 | reverse complement strand
ACGCGAAATGCCTGCGCATCGACTTGCGCTGCGGTGCGGCTATCACCTGACAGGGCCATGCTGGCGTAGCTCGCACCGTGGTAGGAACGATCTCGTGTGATCACCCAGCCCTGCGGAAGGCCACGTGCTTGGCGTGCGAATTTCACTGCATGCTCGTTCGCGTCGGCACCGCCGAGAGTAAAGAAGACCCGCCCGCGTTCGAAACCGGCGACCTCCAGCAGCAGGTTCGCCAATTCAGCGCGAGGCTGTGCGCCCCAGGCATTGGTCACGAAGCAGAGACGTTCTGCCTGGTTCCGGATGGCCTCCACAACGCGGGGATGTTGATGGCCAAGGTGACTGCATTCGGCGAGGCTGCTCATGTCCAGCCATTCGCGACCGTCGGCAGCCCAGAAGCGCGCGCCGCGGCCGCCGACGATTGTCGGAGCCTGCCATTGATCCTGCACACACCAGCTGTGCAGCACGCCGTCGCGCTCGTCGATCACATGTGGTCCCCGAGGTAAAGTGTGCGCAATACGCACAACAATGCGTATTGCGAACTTATTGGAGTGCCTCTAGGCTGACGCTGTCAACTACGTGGGCAACGCATGAGTTCGATCGAATTTGAAGACAGCGCCGATTTCGTGCAGTCCTTGGCGCGCGGTTTGAGTGTGTTGCGTGCTTTCAATCATGGCTTGCCCAGTGCCACCTTGTCCGAGGTAGCGCAACGGGCCAATTTGTCGCGCGCTGTCGCCCGCCGCTCACTGCTGACCCTGTTGCATCTCGGTTACGTGGGTCAGCGTGGTCGCCTGTTCTATCTCACGCCGCGTGTCCTGGAGTTGGGCTTCGGGTACCTCTCCTCGTTGGACATCACCGAAGTGGCGCAGCACGCGATGGAGCAGCTGTCGGCGACGGTGGATGAGTCCTGCTCAATGGCGGTGCTGGACGGACACGACATTGTTTACGTGGTGCGCGTTCCAGTGCGACGCGTGATGAGCGTGAATCTTGGTGTGGGTGCGCGGTTGCCTGCGTTTGCCACATCGATGGGTCGTGTTCTGCTGGCCGATCTTCCGCAAGCCACNNCGTGCCGTGGCGGCGATCAATGTCGGCATGGCCTGGCGGGAGGGCATCGAGGAGCGCATTCATGAGCGAATCCTGCCGGCACTGCGACAGACCCGGGATGCAATTGAGCGCGCGCTGATTCAAGGTGGCTGGCAACCGCACATGCATCTGCGTCAGAACCATGACTGAGGCCTATATCGTCGATGGTGTGCGCACCCCGTTCGGTCGCCATGCGGGTGCATTGGCGTCGATCCGTACGGACGATCTGGCGGCATTGCCGCTCCGCGCGCTGATTGCGCGCTACCCGCAGATCGACTGGTCACAACTCGATGACGTGGTGATGGGATGCACCAATCAGGCGGGGGAGGACAATCGCAATGTCGCCCGAGTGGCTGCCTTGCTCGCGGATTTGCCGGTCCAGGTGCCGGGTATTACGGTGAATCGGCTGTGTGCATCCGGGCTGGAAGCCATCGCCATGGCGGCGCGCAGCATCAAGGT
>DEHW01000045.1:0-1055 GCA_002352135.1 Lysobacterales bacterium UBA2790 | reverse complement strand
CAGATCACCCCGGTCCGCACGGCAAACCTTGTTGTTGCCGAGGACGAGCATCCACGGCCAGCAACTACGGCAGAACAACTCGCGGGCTTGCGTCCATTGCTCGGGCCGGGCAGCAGCATCACCGCAGGCAATGCGTCGGGGGTCAATGACGGTGCGGCGGCGATACTGGTTGCCTCGTCGGCATCGCTGCAGGCTTGGGGCCTGAAGCCGCTCGCACGAATCGTTGCCAGTGTGGCAGTCGGCGTGGAGCCGAGATACATGGGCATCGGCCCCGTCCCAGCGATTCGGATGTTGCTCGCGCGCATCGGCTGGGTGTTGGATAGCGTCGAGCACATCGAAATCAATGAGGCATTCGCGGCTCAGGTCCTGGCTTGCACACGTGGCCTCGGACTAAGTGATGACGATTCCCGGGTGAATCCCTTCGGGGGTGCCATTGCGCTTGGTCACCCGTTGGGCGCCAGCGGTGCGCGCTTGGTGATGCAGGCCGCGATGTCCTTGCAACGAGGCAGCGCATCCCGCGCAATCGTCAGCCTCTGCGTCGGCGCGGGCCAGGGCGTTGCCATGGCGTTGGAAGCGGTGAATTGACTGCATTGTCTGCATGGCGTTCTCCATCCAGCGCTCATGGACTGGCGTGATGGGTGGAAATTGCTCTAACGTGCGGCTGTCATCGTCTTGTGGTCCTTCTGACATGCCGCTTTTTTGCGCCGTCGCCAATCTGCCAGATTGTCCGGTCGATTCGTTGAAGATCGCTACTCTGGTATGAATGCAAGCGCCGACAGCGTGGGGACGTTGAATCAGGCCTTGGCGCATGCGCAACGACTCGTTGTCGATAGTCCCGCCGAGGCGCGGGCGCAGTTGGCGGAGATCCTGCGGGTCGTACCGCAACAGCCCGAGGCTTTGCGTTTGCGCGCCGTGCTGGATGCGCGCGAGGGGCGCATCAATGACGCGCTGGCGGGCTGGCGCGCCGCCTTGCGGGGCGATCCCTACTTGCCGCAAGCGTGGCGTCAGTTGGCCGATCAATTGCTTGCCGCTGGGGACACCGCGTCCGCTGCGGC
>DEHW01000174.1:4023-4448 GCA_002352135.1 Lysobacterales bacterium UBA2790 | reverse complement strand
CCGGGCCGTTTCCTCGACTGGAACGACCGCTTCCGCGACAGCGTGCGGCGCTACTGGCTGCAGACCGGCTGCACACGCGGCGAATTCGCCCGTCGCTTTGCCGGTTCCAGCGACCTGTTCCACCACGGCAATCGACGCCCCACGGCCAGCGTCAACTTCATCGCCGCGCACGACGGCTTTACCTTGGCGGATCAGGTGCGCTACGCGCGCAAACACAATCTGGCCAATGGCGAAGACAACCGCGACGGACGCGACAACGAGCCCTGCGCCAACTTCGGCATCGAAGGCGACAGCGACGATGCGCAGATCAGCGCCCAGCGCGCCGCCGTGCAACGCGCATTGCTGGCGACCTTGTTGCTGTCGCAGGGCACGCCGATGCTGCTGGCGGGCGATGAGCTCGGCAACTCGCAGCAAGGCAACAACAA
>DEHW01000174.1:0-3972 GCA_002352135.1 Lysobacterales bacterium UBA2790 | reverse complement strand
GCGCTGGCCTGCGAACTGTGGGCCACCGATCCCCACAAACCGCGTTTGCTGTTGTTGTTCAACCCCGATGCCGAAGCCCGGCGTTTCCATCTGCCCGAGGGAACCTGGCTGTGCATCCTTGATAGTGCAACGCCCGAGGCGGCGTTGTGTCCCCTGTGCGAATCCCCGCTGAGCGTTCCCGCCCACACCCTGAGTGTGCTGCGCCGGGTTGCTGAAGGCCCACGTCCATGACCTCACTCCATACCCGCCGCGCTGGCGTTCTGCTGCACATCACTTCCCTGCCCGGCCCGCATGGCATCGGCGATCTTGGCCCCGATGCCTTCCGCTTTGTCGACTGGCTGGCGCAGGCGGGCCAGAGCATCTGGCAGTTGTTGCCGACCAATCCGATTGGCCCCGGCAATTCGCCTTACCAGAGCGTGTCGGCGTTTGCGGGCAGTCCGCTGATGGTGGCGCTGGAGCCGCTGATCGCCGCCGGCTGGTTGCCGACGCCCGCCTTGCCGGGACACGGATTCGACGCATCGCAGGTGGATTTCGCACGCGTGGTGCCGTGGCGCTTGGCACAACTGCGCGCTGCGTTTGCGGGCTTCCGCCAGCAGGCCGATGCCGATTCGCAAACCGCACTCAACGCCTGGGCCGCGAATCAACGCGACTGGCTGGACGACTACAGCCTGTTCATGGCGCTGGAAACCGCGCATCACGGCGCACCGTGGTGGCAATGGNNACGCATGCCGAGGAAATCGCCTTCTGGCGTTTCGTGCAGTGGTGCTTCGACACCCAGATGGACGCCCTCAAGCGCTATGCGAATGAACGCGGCGTGTTGTTGATGAGCGATCTGCCGATCTTCATCGCCCATCACAGCGCCGACTGCTGGGCACGCCCCGACCTGTATTTCCTCGACGCCGACTGTCAGCCCACCGTGGTTGCCGGTTGTCCGCCCGATGCCATGGCACCGACCGGACAACGCTGGGGCAATCCGCTGTATCGCTGGGACCACATGGCCGCCGAAGGCTATGCCTGGTGGTCGGCCCGCGTGCGCCGCGCACTGGCACAGGCCGACATCTTCCGCATCGATCACTTCCGTGGCTTTGCGGGCTATTACGAAATTCCCGCCGACTGCCCCACCGCCGAACGCGGCGAATGGCTGCCCGGCCCCGGCAAAGCCCTGTTCGACGCCATCACCCGCGACCTGGGCGAACTGCCCATCGTGGCCGAAGACCTCGGCCTCATCACCGCCGACGTGGTGCAACTGCGCGAAGACTGCGGCTTCCCCGGCATGAAGATCCTGCAATTCGGCTTTGGCACCGACGCCAGCGACGAATTTCTACCGCACAACTGGCAACGCGACTGCGTGGCCTACACCGGCACCCACGACAACGACACCGTGCGCGGCTGGTGGCAAGTCGCCAGCGACACCGAACGCCGCTTCGCAGGCAGCTACCTGGCCGCCAGCGACGCCGACATCCACTGGTGCATGATCCGCGCCTGCTGCAACTCGGTCGCCGACATGGCGATCTTCCCCCTGCAAGACGTCCTCGGCCTGGACGCCAGCCACCGCATGAACACCCCCGGCACCATGGGCCCACAAAACTGGTCCTGGCGCTTTGAATGGCACTGGCTAAACGACGAACACCGCCGCGTCCTCGGCCTCATCTGCGCCGCCAGTGGCCGCGCACCGTTTGGATTGGTGTGAAGGTGACTCCAAACGCAGTGGACAGCCACTGCGCATTGAGCGCATCGAGCAAATAGCGCGAACCATTGCGTGCGACTCGACCGGCGCGCAACCAGTGAAACAACGTCCCGACTCCATCAAACCGCCACAGCGTCACGCTGTCGAACGCATCAAATGAGGCGCGTCATACCCGCGAAAGCGGGTATCCAAATGCCCTGCCTAACGCGCGCCCGCCTTCGCGGGAACGACCTATAAGCGGTTTCTCGACGTGCCACGTAGAAAGCGCACCGCGACGCCACCGCTTCACACTGCGTAACACCCAGTGGCGTCCCCGCTTGACGCCCCACGCAAATCGTGATCTTTTGCCAGCGCAACCAGACAACAGAATGGCGTTGACGCCCACCCACATCGGCAACGTTCGGGGTGGGCATTTGAAGATGGGGAAAGGGGTGATGCCGTCTGGAAAGCATCGAAAAACAAGTGAACTTGGAACAGCCCCAGTGGATATACACCTACCCATAACTGGATATACACCGTTTGCGGTGTATATCGGGCGTTAGGCCTCTGAGATGGGCTACTCGCAAAAAGTCGTCATACATAGCAAGTCCGGAACGACGAGCCCACTTGACCAACTGGTCGAGCAATTCATCGCTGACGGGGTTAGGTTCATTGCGGTTGTCGGCACAGAATGCGCGTTGATCGAGGACATCATTGATGAACTCGTCGTCGGCGACGGTAGCCGCGAGGCCCGATTCATCCTCACCTCGTCGCATCCTGGAGAACCACTAGATGAAGTCGTCCAGTTCGCGCGAACAATCAGAGAAGGTCTTGGTGAGCCACAGGTGGTCGAGCTATGAGACGGTCAGGCTGGGATTGGGTCATGAAGGGCGCCGCATTAGCTTTGGTCATCGCTCTCGTGTGTGCCTTCTCTCTGACAACCGAGCCCGCTCGCTCCCTAGCCTTTACGGCTTTGCCTTTTCTCATCATCACCTTCCTTGGGGCCCGATCCCGCTCTCGGCCGAAGGAAGACTTTCGGGACACGCCATGGGATGTTTGAGTACGGCGGCCTCCGCGCATCTTGCGACAGGCGCGGATTGACACATGAAGTGCAACACCCTGCCTTCGCGCCCCAGCCTAACAGGTTGGTCAAGCCGACGCCCACAAGCTCCGCTTGTGGATGCCCTCCGTGCTTCGCACTCCGGCGCGGCTTACCGCGGGCGTTAGCCTCCATGTGAGCACGTTCCATGCACATCTACATTGATGAATCTGGAGTCTTTCGGGTCGCAGAGCATGACAACGCGTGGTGTGTCGTCGCTGCCCTTGTAGTCCCCGAACCCGTCGCGCGGCGCATCGCGCAATTGCTTATCCCCTACAAGCTCGCCTGCGGAAAGCGGTACGACGAAGAAGTGAAGCTGGGAGAGCTGACAGACGATCAGATCATGTCCTTCCTTGGCAAGCTGAGCGAACTCGATTGCACGGTCTATTGCGTTGCAAGCGAGATGTCCCTGGTTACCGAGGAGCAGGCACACCGTCACCAAGCGGAGCAGGTAGCGAAGATCACTCAGCACATCGACAAGATGAAGTATGCAGAGGGCCGGGCAGGCCTTCAAAAGCTCGCAGATGACGTGAGTCAACTTTCCCCGCAGCTATACATGCAACTCGTGTGTCAGGCGATTCTGGTCAAGGAAGTAATCGATCGTGGGATTCTTTACCACGTTCAACGCACTCCAAAGTGCCTCCGCCGTTTCAGGTGGCGCATCGACCAGAAGAACACATCAAAGTCCTTGTTTGAGGTTTCATTTGAGAAGATCGCTCCTTCATTGCTGCAGTCAATGGCGCTCAGCGAGCCCTACTACGCTTGCACTGACTTCGACTACAGCGCAATGAACGAGTTTGTCTACACCGAAGAGAACGCGCCAACATATTTGAGAGACACCTACGGACTTCAAATCGACGCCGTTGGCGGTCTGAACATTGGCAAGATACTTCGAACCGATATGGGATTCCCCGATTCACTGTCAGAGCCTGGGATCCAAGCTGTCGACCTTGTTGCATCTTCTATCGGGAGACTTTTGCGCGGTCGGTTCGCCGACGAGGACCGTTTCGCGCGTGCTCTTGGTCGCCTAATGGTTCAAAATCTGCGAGGTGAGTTCCCGATTCGGCTCGTGTCCTTTGGCGCGACTGATGTATCCGTTACCGATCGTATCGCAAACATTGTTCGGGCGTTTGATGCGTTCTCCAAGCGGATGCTTTTGCGAGGCAGAAGCGCAGTGAGTCCTGCTAGCAGGCTGTTGAAATTCGCC
>DEHW01000004.1 GCA_002352135.1 Lysobacterales bacterium UBA2790 | reverse complement strand
CTCGACTGGTATGCCGAGTATTTGCACTGAGTTCGTCGCGTAGCTTGAGCACGGCAGCGCCAGACGAACGCCGAATCAGTCGGTGCGGCGCTTTCGCGCATTGACGAAGCGAGCGTCCTTGTCAGGCTGCTCTCCGCACGACTCTCACCCAGCCATAGGCCGCCACGCCATGATCCAACGACGGCAGCACAAGTCTTCATGGCGCGGTGCGGCGCAGCTGGCAACGGAGGCGGTGGTCGGCCTGACCGATCTGGTCGAGGCCATACACGCCCGCATCGCCTTCCTGCCTGCGTTTGGTACTGCGGAGGCGGCGCAACGCACGCGCGGAATTTCCGGGCTGGTGTATCGCTCCGTACGCGCGGTCACACGAACTGTCGGCGACGGCACGCAGTCGCTGCTGGGTTGGTTGGAGCGAGGCCTGAGCACCGATGTGGAATCCGAGGCACTGCCACGTCGCGAGCGCGAAGCCTTGCGCTCGGCGCTCAATGGCGTGATCGGTGACTATCTCGCCGAGACCGCCAATCCACTGGCGATTCCCATGCACTTCCGAACGGGCGGCCGTGCTTTGACACTGGAGCGCGAAGCCTTGCACGCCTGCCTTCCCGACGCGGGGCCGCGCCCGCTGATCCTGCTGCACGGTCTGTGCATGAACGACCTTCAGTGGCAGCGCGATGGCCATGACCACGGCGCTGCTTTGGCGCGCGACGCCGGTTTCACGCCGGTCTATCTGCACTACAACAGCGGACTGTCGATTGCGGCCAATGGTCGCCTGTTGGCGGTGCAGTTGGAGCAACTGTGCGATGCGTGGCCGGTGCCGATTCACAGCCTGACTCTGTTGGGTCACAGCTTGGGTGGCCTGTTGGCCCGCAGTGCACTGCACGTTGCGTCCACGGACGAGTTCGCACACTTGCGCTGGGAAAAGCGAGTCCGTCATCTGGTGTGCCTGGGATCGCCACACCATGGCGCGCCCTTGGAAGCGGCCGGTCACCTGATTGCGTCCCTGTTGGGTGCAACGCCCTTTGCCAGCCCACTGGCGCGTCTGGCGCAACGGCGTAGCGCGGGCATCAAGGATCTACGTAGAGGTAATCTCACCGGCAACCCGCATCATGCCGTCACGCTGCCAGATGGCCCGCGCTGCTTTGCCGTGGCAGCCAACCTGAAAGCAGCCAATCCCAAAGCCGCCACCCATCTGCTGGGCGATGGATTGGTCAGTGTTTCCAGTGCCCTGGGGAGGCATCGACATGCCGCGCGCAGTTTGGGATTTCCACCAGAACATCAGGCAGTGATCCATGCGACAGGGCATCTGGGCCTGCTGTCGAGTGTTGCGGTATATCGACAGATCCTGCGTTGGTTGAATCCACCAGAAGGTGAGGATTGAATCGCCGGGCAATCTCCGACCCGAGCGATTTCCGGTGATCGATGGCCGCACTGCTATGCTCGAATAGAATTTTGTGCCGCAAAGGCCCGAGGACGCGGAGTTCCGAATGGCTATTCCGCAGAATCCTCCGCTCATCGCCCATCGACAGACACGCCCTGCATGAAGAATGTCCTGATCGTCGTACCCGTGTTCAACGAAGCGGCTTCGCTTGAGCACAACCTGCGTTGCATTCTGGCGGCGGCCACACAGGGATGTGAGCAGATTGCGTTCAATCTGCTGGCGGTGGATGACGGCTCGGTCGATGGCACTCATCTTGCGCTTGCGCGCTTTTGTGAAGCCGAGCCGCGCGCGAGGGTGCTCCGCTTCACACGCAACTTCGGCAAGGAATCCGCCATTGCTGCGGGTCTGATGGACATGACTGCCGACACGGATGCCGTGGTCCTCATCGATAGTGATCTGCAACACCCGCCCGAACTGATTCCGCAAATGATCGAGCTGTGGTTGAGCGGGTTCAAAGTCGTGGAAGGCATCAAGTTGGATCGCGGCAACGAGACGGCTTATGCGCGACTGCTGGCCTCCGGGTTCTACAAGCTCTTCGACCTGTTGTCCCGCCTGGATATTCGCGGGCAGTCCGATTTCAAACTGCTGGATCGCGAAGTCGTGGTACAGCTTAATCAACTGCCCGAGCGGCAACGCTTCTTTCGTGGGCTGGTGCAGTGGATGGGCCATCCCACGGCACGCATTCCGTTTCGCGTGGCCGAGCGCACACACGGCGGCAGTCGCTGGAACACCTTGATGCTGGTGAAGTATGCGATCCAGAACATCTCATCTTTCTCCGCCCTTCCCTTGCAGCTCGTCACCTGGGCAGGGCTCCTGAGCCTTCTGGTCGGTAGTGTGTTCGGCGGCATTGCGTTGACCCAGAAACTGCAGGGGCAAGCGATTGACGGCTTCACCACGGTCATCCTACTGCTGGTATTTTTCAGCGGCGCGCTGATGTTGAGCCTCGGTGTGATCGGTCACTACCTCTCGCGCATCTACGACGAAATCAAACGTCGACCCAGTTACATTCTGAGCTCGACGGTCAACACTCCCGAATCCGGCGTGAGCACGGCGGACCGGCAGGCGAAAGACGATGCGGCAGCACATGCCACACGCTTAGCGCCGTCCGCCTGCGCCACTGCCGCACTCGCTACTGCGGCATCTCCTCGATCTGCAGATACACCAGCGTCTGATTGAGGAGCTGGTAGGCGATTTCGCCAAAGGTCACTGGACCGGTGAAGCCGCCGACGCGGCGTCCTTCCAGACCGCCGTAGAGATAGTTCAGGATGCAGTTGCAACTGAAGCCGTTGGCAGACTGCGCATCGGAAACCTGCGCGGCAAATGCGTTGACATAGTCACCGATCGGCTCGGCGAACTTGTACACCACGTTCTGGAACGCCGGCGCGTACAGGTCCACCTTGCTGTGGTCTTCGGCCACCGCCTGGATACTGACATTGACCGCCACGCCGTTGTAGTCGGCCACCAGCGGCAAGCGCGTGTCGGCCTTGATCTCCGCAAGATAGTCGGCAAAGCGGCGCGGTACGCCGTTGACCTCGCATTGGTCCACCACGAAGCCATCCTTGGGGAAGCTGATCGCGTCGCCGTTGCCTTGCTGGAAGCAGTTGACGATGCCGATCTGCGCATAGCGATTCGACGGCAGTACCACATGCATCGCGACCGCGCGCGCGGCGTGGGACTCACCTGTGCGGCCATCAAACACCATCGCGCTGTCTGCACCGATTTCCGCCAGATCGACGCCCGCGATCCAGCCGACGATCTGCTTCATGAACAGGCCGGAATAGCCAGGCGCATCGTGTGCGTAACGCAGGTGGACCTCGCTTGCCGCGGGCAGAATCAGCAAGGTGTAGCCATTATCCGGCGCATCGCTCGCAATGGCGGGCAAGTCGTCGACCGCATAGGTCTGAATTCGCACCGCTTCCGCAAACGAGGGCACCTCGGTGACGAACAGGCGATCGCGCGTGTGCACGCCGCCGGACTCGTCAACGAAATACGGGATGGTTCCGCCAATCCACTGCCCCTTCGGCAGTGCGGCGAGCAATTGCTTGTCACCCGCGATGGAAAGCGCTTTGCCAGATTGGATCAGGCTGGCCGCCTGCTCGACAGACATCAACATGGTGCGGGCTCCTTAGAAGATCGCGGCGAGTTCGTCTTTGTAGAGCGACTCGTACTTGCTGAAAAAGGCGTGCGCCTCATCGACACAGGCCTGCACGACGGCAGGCGAGGCATCGCCTTTGATCTTGCGGGCGCAATGACTGAGCATCATGTTTCCCGCGTACACGCGGAAATTCACTTTCAGGTCGCCCTTCACCATGGCGGCCCATCGAGGATGGCTCTTGGCAGGAATCATGGACGTTTCCTCATGGATGAGATCGGATCGCGCACATCGCGGCCCACTGG
>DEHW01000190.1 GCA_002352135.1 Lysobacterales bacterium UBA2790 | reverse complement strand
GAGACTCGGCCGGTGCAGGAGATCGGCAATCGTGGTGTTGATGAGAGCTTACTGGGGCGCTACAAAGTTGCGATCCAGCAACTGGTCATGGCCAACTGGTCGCGACCGGAGACGGCGCAGGCAGGCATTCGTTGTTCACTGAAGATCGTCCAGATCATCGGTGGTGAAGTGATTCAGGCTAGCGTCATTTCGCCATGCAATGCTGATCCACTGACGCGGCGTTCGATCGAGGCGGCAGTGCTGAAAGCGCAGCCGTTGCCGTATCAAGGATTCGAAACCGTGTTTCAACGAGAAATCATCTTCAACTTCACTTACGACGGTAACTGAGCCACATGAAACCACTGCTCATGCTGTTTTCTTTGCTTTGCGGACTCATTGCGGGCAATTCATCCCAGGCACAAGGGCTGCAGATTGACATCGTCAACGGCAATGCCGCCGCGTTGCCCATCGCCGTCGTGCCCTTCGAGTATCTGGGCGTCAGCGCTTCACCCGAAACCGACATCTCGGCGGTGATTCGTGCCGACCTCAACCGCTCGGGTTCGTTCCGCGCGCTGGCCGAGCAGGATGTGATCGAGAAGCCCATCCGACAGGCTGACGTCAATTTCGCCACTTGGCGACTGCTCAAGCAGGACTTCCTGCTGATCGGTCGTGTCCTGGACAACTCGGATGGTGGGTTTCGCGTCGAGTTCGAATTGCTCGATGTCGCCAAGCAGGAGCCGATGCTGCGCATGGCGTTCTCGGGGCGCGCCGGTGCCATGCGCGATGTGTCCCATCAAATCGCTGACGAGGTCTACGAAAAGATCCTCGGTGTGCGCGGCGCGTTCTGGACACGGATCGCCTATATCACCGCCAGCGGCCTTGGTCGCGAAATGATGTACACCTTGATGGTGGCTGATTCGGACGGTTTCAGCCCGAAGACGGTCGTCCGTTCGCGCGAGCCGCTGCTGTCGCCCGCATGGAGCCCGGATGGCAAGCGCTTGGCCTATGTCAGTTTCGAGCGCGGCAATTCATCGATCTACCTGCAGGAAATTGCCAGCGGTGCGCGGGAGCTGGTTGCCAGCTTCCGCGGGATCAACGGTGCGCCATCGTTTTCTCCGGACGGATCGCGTCTGGCCTTGACCCTGTCGCGTACGGGCAATCCGGAAATCTACGTGATGGACCTTGCCAGCAAGTCGCTGACCCAGGTCACCCGCCATTGGGGCATCGACACCGAGCCGACATGGCGTGACGCCAACACGTTGTACTTCACGTCGGATCGCGCTGGGAAGCCGCAGATCTATGAGGTCTCGGCTGCTGGCGGCGACGCCAAGCGCGTCACTTTCCTCGGCGATTACAACGCGCGCGCAACGACTTGTTGCGATGGCAAGAAGCTTGCTATGGCGCAAGGCCAAGGAAATGTTTATCGTATTGCGGTTCTGGATCGCAGTTTGGGCGGGCCCGGTCAGCAGAATCTGGTTTCGACCGGAAATCTGGACGAGTCCCCCAGTTTCGCCCCGAACGGCAGCATGCTGCTGTACGCCGCCCGTGAAGGACGTCGTGGAGTGTTGTTTGCCGTGTCTGCTGACGCACGTGTGCGGCAGCGTTTGGTTATCGCCGATGGCGACGTCCGGGAGCCCGCCTGGTCGCCCTATCGGCAACGCCGGACTGATGTCCTGCGTTGATTGTGTGGGACTAACCGGTCCCCGAGCATGCGACATCGGATGTCGCATGCGTCGAAGGGAACCAGTACTGGTTCCGGTGGAGCGCGGACGCAGTGATGTGACCGTGTAGTCGGCAAGAGCCTGGAAAGGCTTCGTCTGATGCATTCACCAGGATGGGCTCATGTGTGTTGCCTGATCATCGTTTCAAAAATTTCGTGCCCTCAACCTCCTCAAGGACTTTGCTCCAATGAACACCAATCGCGTTCTCCTGGCTGTTGCCTGCTGCGCCGCACTGGCTGCCTGCTCGAAGAAAGAAACCGTCAAGCCGGAAGCTCCTGTTGAAACCCCCGCCGTGACCAACACCGCGCCGGTTGACGATGGCAAGTACGATCCGTCCGATCTGGACACCGATCCCTGCCTGATCAAGCGCGTCGTCTACTTCGATTTCGACCAGACCGAAATCAAGCCCGAATTCGCCGCCATNNNGAAGAGCGTCCGACCTGCGCCGACAGCAGCGAGTCCTGCTGGTCGCAGAACCGTCGCGTCGAGATCGTGTACACCGCGAAGTGATGCGAGCGAACACTGCAATCGCAGGCGTTCTGGCAACGGCGGCCCTCTGGGTCGCCGTTGCTGTTCCTGCCCATGCGCAGGGCGCACGCCTGAGTCTGGCTGACCGTGTCGCCCGACTCGAACAACAACAGGCTGGCGGCAACGATGCCCAGGCCAATATTCAACAGCTCAATCAGATCAGCGAACTGCAGGCGGAAGTGGCAGCTCTGCGCGGTCTGGTGGAGCAACAGGCGTTCGAAATCGAGTCGCTGCAGAAGCGCAATCGTGATCAATACATTGATCTCGATGCGCGCCTTGCGCGAATTGAAAACGGTGCTGTGGGTACACCGTCTGGTATTCCGTTGACGGCAGATCCCAACGCATCGATCCCGGTCGACGAAGTGCCGCTAGGTCGCATCGACGGCTCCCCAGTTGGAAGCACAACATCGCCGGTGATGCAGGAACCGGAGGTGCGTGCGCCAATGGATGCTCAGGTCGGCACTTCAGGCATCGGGGCCGATGCGCAGTCGCAGGTCGCGGAAGCGCCTGTGTCGCCAGAGGAGGAGCGCCGTGCCTACGATGGTGCGTTCAATGAACTCAAGGAAGGCCGATACGCCGAAGCGGCGCGTCAGTTTCAGAGCTTCTTGCGACAGTTTCCGGATGGCGACTACACGCCGAACGCCCACTATTGGTTGGGCGAGTCCTATTACGTGACACAAAATTACGAAATCGCGCTGGATAGCTTCAACCAGTTGCTGCAGCAGTTCCCGAACAGCACCAAGGCACCCGATGCATTGCTGAAACTGGGCTACTGCCAGTATGAATTGCGCCAATGGGCGGAGGCTGAGGCCACACTCAATCGCGTGATCCAGCAGTATCCGGATACCACGGTGGCGCGTTTGGCTCAGGGGCGTTTGCGTGCGCTCCGCCTGGAAAGCCGCAGTTGATAGTCGACGCGGCCGCAGAGCCGGCGGCCGCCGAAATCCGATGCCATGACTGATGTCGCTGATCGCCTTCGCCTGACCGAGATTTTCTGCTCCTTGCAAGGCGAGTCGCGGAGCGTAGGGTGGCCAACGGTATTCGTCCGCTTGACGGGCTGTCCGCTGCGCTGCGGCTACTGCGACACCGCCTATGCCTTTCACGGCGGAGAGTGGTGGAGCATTGATTCAATTCTGGCTGAAGTAGCGGGGCACGGCGTTCAACACGTTTGCGTGACCGGCGGAGAGCCCTTGGCGCAACGTCGATGCTTGGCGCTTCTAACCGCGCTTTGCGACGTGGGCTACGAGGTATCGCTGGAAACCTCGGGCGCATTGGACGTGGCGCCTGTCGATCCGCGCGTCGTCCGCGTGATGGATTTGAAGACGCCGGATTCAGGCGAGGCTGACCGCAATCTGTGGTCGAACCTCCAGGTGCTGGCGCCACAGGATCAAGTCAAGTTCGTCATCTGTTCCCGAAATGACTACGACTGGGCACGTGAAGTCATCCGTCGTGAGGCGCTTGATAGGCGTTGCGAAGTGTTGATCTCGCCGAGTCATGCGCAGCTTGATGCGGTCAAATTGGCCGAATGGATGATGGCGGATCGGCTGCCGGTTCGCTTCCAGTTGCAATTGCACAAAGTGCTGTGGGGCAATCAGCCAGGGCGTTGAGCGTTGCGCTGATTGACCTTCCGCCAAGGAGCTACAAGATGCACAAGAAGGCAGTCGTCCTGCTGTCGGGGGGGATGGATTCCGCGGTCGTGCTGGCGCACGCGACGGACTTGGGCTACCAGTGTCATGCGCTTAGCGTCTCCTACGGGCAGCGCCACACATCGGAGCTGGCAGCCGCAGAGGCCCTCGCTAGGCGATATTCGGCCATCTACAAGCGAGTCGCTATCGATCTTCGCGCGATCGGTGGATCTGCCTTGACGGATGACATCGAAGTGCCCGAGTCAGGTGGCGAGGGCATCCCCGTCACCTATGTGCCGGCGCGCAATACGATCATGCTCAGTGTGGCGCTGGGCTGGGCCGAAGTGTTGGGTGCGCAGGAAATCTTCTGCGGCGTCAATGCCGTTGACTACTCCGGCTACCCTGATTGCAGGCCGATCTTTATCGAAGCCTTCGAGCGGCTCGCCAATGTCGCTACCAAAGCAGGCGTGGAGGGCCAAGCTTTGCGCATACACGCGCCACTGCTGAGGATGAGCAAGGCAGATATTGTTCGCGAAGGTCAGCGCTTGCACGTGGACTTCAGCGCAACGGTTTCCTGTTACCGCGCTGATCCACAAGGCTTCGCCTGCGGTCATTGTGATGCCTGCGCACTTCGTGCTGAGGGGTTCCGTACCGCAGGCGTGGCTGATCCGACCCGCTACTTCTCGGACCGCGCAGGCTCCTAGTCCTTGCACAATGCACATTCTTGCCCTGATCAATCGGGAAAGCTACAATCCAGCGCTTGCCAGTTGTTTGGCGATATTTGGACAACCCGGAAACCATGGCTCGCATTACCGTTGAAGATTGCCTCGCTGTCGTAGGCAACCGATTTGAATTGGTCGTGATGGCTTCCAAGCGCGCGCGTCAGCTGGCGAATGGGGCGGAAAACACGCTTGGTCTGCACGATCCTGAAGATAAGCCGACGGTGTTGGCGCTGCGTGAGATCGCTGCTCGACGCATCAACCACGGTCTGATCGAAGAAGTCGAGCGCGCCGAGCGTGAGCGTGCTGAGCGCGAAGCCTTGGCGTGGGCAGCAGCAGAAGTGGATGACGACCTTTCCAAGGGCGGTGACGACTGAGTGCGTTGCCCAGCGCAGCCTTCTTCAAAGAGCGGCCCTGTTGGGCCGTTCTGTTTTTCCGCTCCTGCACGCACTCTTGCCGCCGGGCAAGGCTCTGCGTAGGCTGCAGCCATGCCCACCACGCCCAGGCCAGCCGCTGCTGTTGAACCTTTTGATCCATGCCCGGAAGCCATTGGCGCGCTGATCGACAAGCTCACGCCCTACTTGCCTGATACGCAGATCGAGTGGGTCCGCGATGCTTACTACATGGGCGCACGCGCGCACCACGGACAAACACGCAAGAGCGGAGAGCCCTACATAACCCATCCGTTGGCAGTCTCCGCAATCCTTGCCGAGCTCGGGATGGACGTCGAGACGATCTGCGCGGCAATTCTCCACGACGCACTGGAGGATACCGACCTTGGACGCGAGCGCATTGCGGACCGCTTCGGTGAGGCCGTGGCCGAGCTGGTTGACGGTGTAACAAAGCTGGACAAGATCAGCTTTCGCGACCGGCACGAAGCGGCTGCGGAGAGCTTTCGCAAGATGATGCTGGCGATGGCGCGTGACTTGCGGGTCATTCTGATCAAGCTCGCGGACCGATTGCACAACATGCGCACCATCGGTTCCATGTCTGCGGAAGCGCGTGCGCGGATCGCTCAGGAGACACTGGACGTCTACGCCCCCATCGCGCAGCGCCTCGGCATGAACCGAATCAAGGGGGAGCTGCAGGACCTGGGTTTCAAGGCCATGTATCCGTGGCGGCATGCGGTCATCGAGCGACGCATCCGTATCCAGCCAGTGATGCGCCGCGAAGCGATGGCCACGATTGAAGCAGCCCTCACCCAGAAGCTGAAGCAAGAAGCACTGCCTGCGCGATTGCTGGGGCGGGTCAAAACACCGCACAGCGTCTACCGAAAAATGCAAGCCGTGGGCAAGCCGCGACCCGGCGATCCGCGCAGCAAGCGTTTTGATCGGGTCATGGACGTGTTCGCTTTTCGGGTCATCGTTGAGAAGGTCATGGGCTGCTACCACGCACTCGGTGCTGTGCACTCGCTCTACAAGCCGGTGGAAGCGCGCTTCAAGGACTTCATCGCGATACCCAAGGCAAACGGCTACCAGTCCTTGCATACCGTGCTATTCGGGCCTTACGGCTCACATGTCGAAGTGCAGATTCGCACCGAAGAGATGGACCAGCTCGCCGAGCGGGGCATCTCCGCGCACTGGCTGTACAAGAACGATGCGGCCACCAGCACCAACAACGCACAGAATCGTGCGCGGGCTTGGCTGTCCGAGTTGTTGGACTCGCAGCAGGCTGCGGGTAGTTCGGTCGAGTTCTTGGAGAATGTCAAAGTCGACCTGTTTCCAGACGAGGTCTACATCTTCTCGCCGAAAGGCGCGATTCTGGCCCTGCCACGTGGTTCCACGGTGCTCGATTTCGCTTTTGCGGTGCATACCGATGTCGGCAGTCATGCGGTGGCAGCGCGTGTCGACAAGAAGCTCACTCCCCTGCGTACGCGCTTGGTCAGCGGGCAGACGGTGGAGATCATCACTGCGCCTTCGGCGGCGCCCAATCCGCAATGGCTGGAGTTTGTGGTGTCCAGCCGAGCGCGCACCGCCATTCGCGCCTCGTTGAAAAAGCTTCAGCATGAAGACGCCGTCGAGTTGGGCCATCGCATGCTGGAAAGCGCGCTGGATGCCTTGGACAGTTCGCTGGAACGCGTACAGGGACGGACGCTTGAGCCCTACCTTGCCGAGCACCGTTTCCGTCGTTTGGAGGATCTGCTGGCAGAGATTGCTTTGGGCAACCGTATGCCACAACAGGTTGCCTTGAGTCTGGTGCAGGACAGCGGGCGCAAGCGCCGCGGTAGTGTGGTGCCGCGTGGCGAGAAGATTCATATCAGTGGTAACGAACGCGGTGTGCTCAGTTTTGCCAATTGCTGTCACCCGTTGCCGGGCGACGAGATCATGGGGTATCTCTCTTCGGGCAAGGGTGTGGTCGTGCATCGCATGGACTGCCCCAACGTACCCGAGTTGCAGAAGACGCTTGAACGCTGGGTCCCCGTTGACTGGGATCGCAATGTGCAAGGGGATTTCCGCGTCGGATTGCGGGTTGAGGTGCTCAACAAGCCGGGTGTGCTGGCGCAGGTCGCCGCTGCCATTGCTGAAGAAGAGTCCAACATCGATAACGTCGAGTATCAGGAGCGCGATATCCGCATGGCAGTCATGCACTTCTCTATCGAGGTGCGCAGTCGCAAGCACTTGGCGGATGTCATGCGACGGGTCAAGAAGCTCGATGTTGTTCTTGGCGTGCAGCGCCTTTAGTCGTTACTGCTTTTGTTCGTTCATCCCAACTTTCCCTGTCACCTCTATCGGAGCCCTGTGCCATGTCACGCCAAGCCATTCAGACCGAGAACGCACCTGCCGCGATCGGCCCGTATTCCCAAGCGGTGCGATGCGGCAATACGGTGTATCTGTCCGGGCAGATTCCCCTGTCACCCAATAGCGGCGACTTGGTGCTCGGCGATATCTCGTTCCAGGCGAGGCGGATTTTTGAAAACCTCAAGGCGGTCTGTGAGGCTGCCGGCGGTTCTTTGGACAGCGTTGCGCGTATCGGGATCTACCTGACGGATCTCAGCCATTTTTCTGCGGTGAACGCCGTGATGGCTGAGTACTTCCAGGCTCCGTACCCTGCGCGGTCCACCATTGGGGTTGCGGCACTGCCTCGCGGTGCGGACATCGAAGTCGATGCAGTCATGGTGCTTGACTGACCAAACGGAGTGATGGCTGATTGCGCCAACACATTGGTTCGAACGCTTAGCGGCGTGGGTCCTCAGGTGGAGGCACGCCTTGCGCGCGCAGGAATTCACCATCTGTCTGATCTGTGGTTCCTGTTACCGCGTGGCTACGAAGACCGGACACGCATCACGCCATTGGATCAGTTGCAAGCCGGCGAAAGTGCTCAGATCGAGGGGCGCATCGAAGAGGTGGAGCGGGGCTTTCGCTTTCGGCCTCAGCTGAAAGTGGCGCTGTCGGATGACACGCTGGGTGGGATCACGCTGCGCTTCTTCCACTTCAATGCAGCCCAAGTGCAGCAATTCACCACGGGTGCCTGGCTGCGATGCCATGGTGAGGTCCGCTGGGCGAGTCAGGGCCTGGAAATGGTGCACCCGAGCTATCGGCGCATCCGTGAAGAGGAGCGCGGGCAAACGCGTGCGACCTTGGACCCGGTTTATCCGAGCGTGGATGGGGTTGGTCCCGCGATGCTGGGCAAGTTGGTGCGCTTGGCTCTGCAGTCCCTGCGCAACGACGCGGCGTTGGAGCTGCTGCCCTTGGACTGGCTGCGCAAACTGGGGCTGCCCGACCTGATCGACAGTCTGCAGACATTGCATGCACCGACGCCGGGGACAAACCTGAGCGCGCTGGTCAATCCGGCACATCCCGCGCGGCGGCGCTTGATCGTTGAAGAGCTGCTGGCGCATCGCTTGAGCCTCGCTCGCCAGCGCTCGCAGATTCGACGGCTGGGTGCCTTGCCGTTGCGCAGCGAAGGACGACTTGTCGCCGCCTTTCAGCGCGCGCTGCCATTTGCCTTGACTGGCGCTCAGCGGCGAGTATGGCAAGCGATTCGAGATGATTTGTGCGCTGCCGAACCCATGCTGCGTCTGGTGCAGGGCGATGTGGGCAGTGGCAAGACCGTCGTTGCCGCACTGGCCGCCTTGCAGGCCATTGAAGCGGGCACGCAGGCCGCACTGATGGCGCCGACGGAACTCCTAGCGGAGCAGCATTTCGTCAACTTTCAGCGTTGGTTGCAGCCACTGGGGGTTGATGTCGTCTGGTTGGCGGGCAAAGTAAAGGGACGGCAACGCAATGAGGCACTGCAACGCGTCGCAGCTGGCGCGCCGATGATCATCGGCACACATGCGCTGATGCAGGACGCGGTGCGGTACCAGCGACTGTCTTTGGCCATCATCGATGAGCAGCACCGATTCGGCGTGCATCAACGCTTGGCTCTGCGCGACAAGGGCCATGATGGCGAATCCGTGCCGCATCAATTGGTGATGACCGCGACGCCCATTCCGCGCACCTTGGCGATGACCAGTTTCGCCGACCTGGATGTGTCCAATATCGACGAATTGCCGCCGGGGCGGACACCAGTCCAAACTGTGGCCATCGAGATGGGGCGTCGCACGGAAGTCATTGAACGAATCCGCGCCGCTTGTGCTGCGGGAAGGCAGGCCTACTGGGTTTGTACCCTGATCGAGGACAGCGACGAGATCGAGGCGCAGGCGGCGCAATCCACCTTCGATACGTTGTCTGCTGCCTTGAGCGATATGCGGATCGGACTGGTCCATGGGCGGATGAAAGCCGCCGACAAGCAAGCCGTCATGCAGGCGTTCAAGTCGGGTGAGATGCAATTGCTGGTCGCCACCACTGTGATCGAAGTGGGTGTCGACGTGCCCAATGCCAGCCTGATGATCATCGAAAACGCCGAGCGGCTCGGGTTGGCGCAACTGCACCAGTTGCGAGGACGGGTCGGGCGGGGTGCGGCACAGTCTAGCTGCGTGCTGATGTATCAGCCGCCGCTGTCGCGTCTGGCGCGTGAGCGATTGGATGTGCTCAGACGCAGCAATGATGGCTTCCTGATCGCCGAGAAGGATCTCGAACTGCGTGGTCCAGGTGAGTTCCTGGGAACCCGCCAGACGGGTGAAGCCGGATTTCGGATCGCCAATCCCATGCGGGACACGGAATGCCTTGACCTGGTTGATTCCTTGATGCCTCGCGTACTGCAACTCGATGGCCGGGTCGCTGATGCGCTGATTGCGCGCTGGATTGGGGCCGCTGAGCGCTATGCCGATGTGTGAAGTGGGCCGTTGAATCGCGAATTGGTTCTGATCAAGCGCCATTCACGGATTGCCATTTCCAGCGTTCGCAACGATCCTGTGCGGCCCGCGGGCGAGGTGCCTGACGGAGTCCCGGTGCGGGTGGTGCGTAGCGCAAGGCGTGCGTGCACCACTGCACACTGACGATAGACGCCGGAGGCGTCGTAACCATGGAACATACGTTGTTGATTGACACCGATCCGGGTGTCGATGATGCACTGGCCTTGCTGATGGCCTTGCGCGCGCCGAATGCGCGAGTGGTCGGCCTGACCATTGCGGCGGGCAATGTTGGCCTGCAGCACACCGTGGCGAATGCCCTGAAATTGCTGGACGTCGTTGATCAGGATGTGCCGGTCTATCCCGGTTGCGCTCAGCCCTTGGTGTTGCCAGCGCTGGACGCCGCCTATGTGCACGGTCGCGATGGTTTTGGCGATACCGGCTACACGCCCTCGTCGCGGCAGGCCAGCGAGGAGCACGCGGCAATCGCCCTGTTGCGCCTCAGTCACGACTACGCAGGCGAACTGACCCTGGTCATGTTGGGGCCGTTGACCAATCTGGCCTTGGCATTGCGCTTGGATCCGAGCCTGCCGAAGCGCATCAAGCGACTGGTGATCATGGGTGCTGCCGTCAACGCGCGCGGCAATATCACGCCCAGTGCGGAGTTCAACATCGCCTTCGATCCCGAGGCGGCACACGTGGTTTTCAACGCGTGGCCGTGTTTCGAACTGGTGGACTGGGAGGCGACGCTGGCCCATCCGATTCCGCGTCCAGTGTTTGATCGCTGGCTGCAGCAGGGTGATCACGTGGCGCAGTTCTATGACGCCATCTCACTGCAGACCCGCGAGTTCATTCAAGGCATATTCGGCGAGGATTTTCACAGTGCCGACGCCCTCGCTATGGCGGCGGTGCTTGATCCGGATGCAGTGACTTGGGCGGGTGACTACCGCGTGGATATTGAGTTGGGAGGTAACCTGTATCGCGGTGCCACGCGTGTGGACTGGCAGGGACGCGATGCGCGTAAGGCGAACGTGCGGATCGCTGCGCGAATTGATTCCGCGAAGTTTGCGTCGCTGTTGAAAATGGCCTTGGCGGCTTCATAGGCGTCGAGGTTGGACTGCTAAGACCTCCGAAATTGCCACGCCTGAGCTGACCGCATAGCGTGGCAGCCCTCGTCAGCTGGCGGCATAGCCCTGTGCGTCTTGCTGGCGCAAGGCTATCGATGCGTCCTGACGCAAATGCACGTCGACCTGGGGGAACGCGATTTCGATGCCCGCCTCGGCCATCAGGTGCGTGATGCGCGCATTGAGGAAATTGAGCGCTTGGAAACGCTGCTCCAGCGTCGCCACAAAGATGCGCAGCTCGAAATCCAGCGAGCTTGCGCCCAAGGCCATGAACCAACTGCGCGCGGGGGGCTGGGATAGCACCCACGGGCAATCCGCGGCGGCTTGCTTGAGGACTTCGTGGACGCGTTCAATCGGACTGCCGTAGGCCACACCCACCTTCACAATCACGCGTGTCGTGGTGTCGCTCAACGTCCAGTTGGTCAGGCGGTCGGTGATGAATGCCTTGTTGGGGACCACAATTTCCTTGTTGTCGAAGTCGAGCAAGGTCGTCGCGCGGGTGCGAATGCGCGTGACGGTGCCGGAGAACTCGCCAATCGTGATGACGTCGCCAACTCTGAAGGGGCGCTCGAACAGCAGGATGATGCCGGAAACAAAGTTCGCGAAGATCTCCTGCAAGCCAAATCCGAGACCCACGGTCAGCGCTGCGGCCATCCATTGCAGTTGTGACCAGCGCATGCCCAGCCACGAAAGCCCGAAGATCACCCCGGAGATGACGATCGCATAGCGGGCCAAGCTGCTGATGGCATAGCGCGACGCGGCGTCCATGCTGATGCGTGAAAGCAATCCGATCTCCAGCAGGCCGGGCAGATTGCGGGCCGCGATAGACGTCAACGTGAGAATCGCGACCCCGAACAACAGGCCTTTCAGAGTCACGAAGTCGCTGATCTTGCCGCCATCTTCGTTGACGTCTGAAAAACGCCAGAGCTTCAGCTCGTCGAGCTTCTGCACGGCGGGTAGCACGTCCGACCAGACCCAAAGCAGTCCGAACACCAACAAGGTTGCCGAGATGGCACGTAGCAGCCGTTGGGTTTGCGTATTGATGCTCTGAATGTCGATATGCGCAGGGTCCTGCTCTGGCACCGCTTCGCCAGACTGCTCGTGGGGTTCGCTGCGTGCCTGCATTTTTCGTCGCGCTTCGCGCAAAGCAATGCGTCGTTCGCCAATCAGAAACCAACGTCCCAACAAGGCGTGGATCTGCGAAACCAGCAAGAACAGCAGGGCGGATTCAGCAAGACTATCCAGCAGCAGGTTTGCGCTGAACACGTAGCCACGCAGGGATAACAACAGAATCGAAGAAAGCAGCAGGGCCAGCCCAATTCGACTGACTTTGCGCAGTCGCGAGTTGTCGCATTGTTGTTCTCGTTGTGTCCAGAGACGCCGTGGTCCCAGCAACCAGACCATTCCGCCCAGGCCGACGGTGGCGGCTGCCATGACCAGGAGTCTGCCTGCGGTATCGAGGCCCAGATTTTCGCCACGCAAGAACGTCAGTGCGGCAAGCAACTGCAACGGAAGCAGCAAGCCTTGCGCCAAAGGCAATGCGCGCTGTAGCGCTTTGCGCCTCGCTTCGGGCCATTGGAAATGAATGATGGCAAGGCCTTTGGGGATCAGCAGCATCGACACAAACGACAATGCCAAGACAGATCCTGATACCTCGAGCATCGCTCCTCCCAAGGCATGGGTGAACTTTCCGGGCTCGCCGCTGGTTTGGAACCATCGACCAACAAGGTAGGTGGGCACTGCCCAGGGCGAGGCAGCGAGCGCGGTCCAGAGCCACGCGCGCCAAGTTTGACCGAAGCGAGGATAGGGTGTCTTGGCAAGCTCGTCGCCGAGCAGATTGACCTGGTGCTTCGCGCGTCTTGCCAGGGCAAACAGGAACAGACAAAGCATGCTCCAAAGGCCGGCCGACAACATGGAATCGCGGGCAACTGCTAGGGCTTCGCGAAGCGCGTTTTGCCACAGCGAGGGGTTCAGGACACGCGCAAATCCTGCACCCAGATCGGCGGCCCAACTCAGGCCAACGGGGCGGTGACTGGGAATCCAAAACAACTGTTGATCCAGCAATGCCTTGAGGCTGGCGCCCGTTTCGGCGGCTTCGGTCAGGTTTGCCTGCATGGCTTGAACTTGATCCAGTTCGCTCTGCAAGACACGATCGAGTCGCTGCAGAATGTCATTGCGCAAGTCAAAGACCGCAACCACGTTTGCCTTGATCGCCGCCTCGGATTGCCCTTCGGGCTGGAGCCCGGCGAGCGACTCACCAAGACTTCGGTCTCGTTCCGTCGCAACCGAGGCCAGTGCGTCGTCCATATCGAACTGGCGCAGACGCAGCTCTGTGGTCTGGCGAGTCAGGTCGCGCAGTTGCCTTAGCAAGCGGTCGGCATTTGGCAGGTCCCGGCGCTCTCGCATCAAGACCGCTCCGATTGCTTCGCTGGTGTCACCCAGAGACAAACGGGATTCTGTGTCGCGTAGTGCATCGTCGAGTTTGCTGCGCAGATCGTTGGCACGTGCCGCATCGGCGCGAACGGTGACCAGATGTTGCCCACGCTCGATCAGTTCGCTGGCTAGCGCGAGATTGGTGGCGGCAGCGGACTCAAGTGTGGGCACCGCCGAGGCAACCTGTGTCGCCTGATCCTGAGCTTTCTGGGCCAGTAGCCTCACCTCTGCCTCGCGCCGCGTGGCAACAAGCTGCTGCAAGGCGTCTGCACGCAGCTCGTTGTCCGTCACTTTCCTGCGCAAGCTACGCTGACGCAGGTCAAGCAAAGTTCGTCGCTCACCCGCCGTGTCCAGTTCGGTGTTCCAGCGCTCCAGTTCTGCACGGCGATTCGCGAGTTGAGAGGTCAGTGACTCGATGAGGATCTGGGTCGCCAGATCCGGGTTTGTCCGCCGTTGCACGGCTCCGAGGCGTTGTTCCAGATCCGCCACTTCCAACTGGAGGGTGCCCAGCGCTTTGGCTGCTGGCTTCTGCAGTAACAGCGCTCGCTCTGCGGCTACCTTCTGCAACTCCTGCCTTGCTTGCTCGGCATCCACATGCAGCTGTTGCAGACGAAGCTCGAGTGCTTCGATTGGGGCGTCTTCATCCAATGCGGTTCGCCAGCGTTGCAAGCTGACCGCGCTGTCAATCGCCAGTTCTGCCTCCATCCGTTTGATTTCACGTCCAGACTGGGACGCCTGATCCCGCAAGCGAGTCGTTTCGGCCTCGGTCTCTGCTGTCTGGCGCAGTTGGGTCGGAATGTCCGCCAACAGTTTGCCGAGTTCACTGCGTTGCGGCTCTTCGATCGTCGTGTCATCGTCCAGGGCCTGCTGCAGCCTTTGCAGGTCTATCGCGGTGACATCGGCACCGAAGAAAAACAGGCTGCTACACAGCAGTGCTTGGAGAGTCTTTCGATCCATGAACTCGCTCGGCTTGCCTTGGAGAAGTAGGGAAAGTATCATGCCGCTCTTTTCCGTCGCCAAAACACCGGACAGAATCCATGAAAGCCGACATCCATCCCAACTACAGGCCCGTCGTTTTCCAGGACGTGTCTTGCGATTTCTCCTTCCTGACCCGCTCAACGCTGGGCAGTAAAGAAACCATCAAGTGGGAAGATGGACAGGAATATCCCCTGATCAAGGTGGAAATTTCTTCCAACTCCCATCCGTTCTACACCGGCAAGCACAAGATCGTCGATACGGCTGGTCGCGTCGACAAGTTCCGTCGCCGCTACGCGCAGAAATAAGTCGCGAGACTTTTGTTGCGCTGCAAATCAAGGCCCGGTGCGTAGAGCGTCGGGCCTTTTTGTTTTTGTGATTTCTGATGTGCTGCGACGCAGCGAATGTCACCAAAGTTGGACTGAATCCTCGGCGTTCGCGTGGCATACTCCACAGTCCGTTCGACGCTTTCCCGCGGCGTGTTCGTGGTTGAAATGGCAGTCGGAAATCAGCGTCCAGCCAGGAGGAGAAGGCTCGTGAGCGACACCAAGAGCGTGGTGATCACTGATTCTGTTGCAGGCAAGTCGGCCGAGTTGCCGATCCTGCGTGGCACGATGGGGGCAGCCTGTGTGGACATCGGCAAACTGCCGAANNCTGCTGATGAATGGCGAACTGCCGAATGCGCAGCAGTTTGCCGGCTTCGAGCATGAAGTGACGCATCACACGATGATGCACGAGGCGTTCAAGAACTTCCTTGGTGGCTTCCGCCACGACGCGCATCCGATGGCGATGCTGTGCGGCATGATCGGTTCGCTGGCGGCCTTCTATCACGAAGGTCTGGACATGGAAGATCCAGAACAGCGTCGCATGGCGGCCGTTCGCCTGATCGCCAAGGTACCCACCATCGCGGCCGCCTGCTATCGCTATTCGATTGGCTGGCCGGTGCGTTATCCGCGCAACAATCTGGAATACGTCACGCGTTTCCTGCACATGATGTTCGAAGTGCCATCCGGTCCGTTGAATCTGCCACCGGTGGCGGCCAAGGCGTTGGACCTGTTGTTCATTCTCCACGCCGATCACGAGCAGAACGCTTCGACGTCCACGGTGCGCCTGGTGGGATCAACTGGTGCAAACCCCTACGCGTGTGTTGCCGCAGGTATTGCCGCGCTGTGGGGACCGGCCCATGGTGGCGCCAACGAAGCGGTGTTAAAGATGCTGGAAGAGATCGGTACCCCGGACCAGGTCGGCAAGGCGGTCGAAAAGGCCAAGGACAAAAATTCCGGGTTCCGCTTGATGGGCTTTGGGCATCGCGTCTACAAGAACTACGA
>DEHW01000019.1 GCA_002352135.1 Lysobacterales bacterium UBA2790 | reverse complement strand
CCGCCGGAAAAGCCGCCGGTAACGAAATGCAGCACCCGAGGAGGATGCGGCGTGGCGATGACATTGCTGCTCAGCACGAATTTCTCCTCAGACTGCGTTGCGCACGCCACCAACGGACCCAACGCCCGGAGCGCCGGTAATCCCGAAGAATCCCGGCACCCGAATCCGGAAACCGTTGACGCAAGCATGTGCTCCATTCGTTCCGCAGAGAACACGCCTCGTCGTCCGGAAGCTTCTGCAACCGCCTCGACACGGAACAGAAGGTCTGGAAAACACGATCATCCAGCGCAAAACGAACGCGCGGCGACGCCGATGCCTCGGTGGCAAAGCCGTCATGCAGCCGTTCTGCCGCGCACATCAGATCGCGCAATTTGGTCGCACTCATGCTTCCCATGATGCTGTCAGCATGCTGACGGTAGCGCACCCATGGCTCCGGCTCATGCCAGACGCTGTTGACCCGAGAAAGCAAGTCGGGAATGAGCCACATGTCCTCAAAAAAACGTCCTTGCGGAAACCGTACGCCCTGCCACACCGCGCGCCGCGCGATCTTGGACCACACATGCATCTGGCCAGCACGCAGCACGCCGCTCAACCACTCTTCGCGATGGGTCAGGAGTCGCCTGGATGGACCATGAAAGCTCGTCCGATGCCGCTCGCCGCGCAGAACATGTTTCAGCCGGACCGACGCCCGCCAGTATTCGAAATCGCACAACAACAGGTCCGGACCCTGCACCAGAACTAGATGCCTGAGGCGTGCCAACGCATCCGAACGAATCACATCGTCAGCGTCCAGAAACCAGACATAGTCTCCACGCGCCGCATCCAACAATCGGTTACGCGCACCCGAGACGCCCAGATTGTTTTCCGAGCCGAGCACTCGCAGTGTCGGCAGCCGCGTCTGCAGCGCATCAAGCACCGTGCGGGTGGAATCCGACGAGGCGTCGTCGAACACCACCAGTTCCACTCCCGGCTCGGCCTGATCCAGCACGGATCTCACACACGCCTCGATCCAATCCGCCGCATTGTGGGCAGGAATCAGGACGCTCAACCAGAAGGGCGGTTGCCTGTGCATCGGAAATCACCGTGCCAATCGCCGACGCACGCGCATGAACAGCAGGCCCAAGCCAACCAGCAACAGGCTCGGCAGGCCATGCGCCAGCGCAAAGTGGATGTGATAGACCGACGCCATGCTGACCGATAGATTCTGTACGGTGAAAAAGCACAACCCGGCCGCAATGCCAACAAACAGGCGCTTGCCAAAACCACCCGAGCGCAGCGAGCCGAACGCGAACGGCATCACCGCCACGCACATGACCAGGATGTTGAAGCCGTAGAACAGGCGTGACCAGCGCGCCGCTTCGAAGGCGCTGGCATCCAGACCGTTACGGGTCAGATAGGCGGACATCTCGCGCAGATCACGATAGGCAAGGTAGCGCGGGCGCATCAAGCTGAAGCTCAACAGCTCCGGGCTCAATCTGGAGTTCCAGACTTCGCGATCCAAATGACTGGCCTCCACGCTGCGCTCGCCGAAGCGGGTGCGCCGCACATCCAACAGAACCCAGTTTCCGCCGACATGCTCAGCCGTTCCGGCATGCGCGATGGACTTCAGCGCGCCATCCTGATCGAACTCGTACAGACGCAAATCCTCCAGAACCAGCTTGGCCATCGCGCCTGCGCCCTGCAACGCACCGCGTTTGGCATTGAGAAACACATCACCCTCGCGCGCCCAGATGCCCGAACGCGTCGATACCGCCAGATCATCGGACTTCGCCGCGACCACCAGGGCCTGCGCACGCGTATCGCCAGCTGGCCCCAGAGACTCGGCGGAGAGCACCATGCCAACGATCAATACGCAGACCGTCATCGCTGCCGCCATGGCGATGCGCCAACGCGCGAGCCCGGCAGCGCGCAAGGCCGTGATCTCGGAACTCGCGCTCAGTCCACCAAGCCCCAGCACGCTGCCGATCAAGGCGGCAAAGGGCAGCAGCTCGTAGGCGCGACGGGGCACCGTGAGCGTGACGTAAAGCAACGCGGTCGCCAGTGAATAGCCACCCTCGCCGACCTCGTCCAGTTCGTTGATGAATGCCCCCAGCGCATCGAATGCCACCAGCAAGGCCCAGGTCAGCGAAATCGACGCCAACACCTGACTGGCGATCAGATAGTCACTGCGACGAATACCGAACCTCATACCGCCACCCGGCGCAGAAAAGGTCTGCGATCAGCGCGATACAGGCCGACCACGGCGGTCAGCGCAAGTAAATGCGGCCACCAGATGCCCAACCAGATGGGCGTGACTTCCGCCGCCATCCAGGCGCGCGCAATGGCCAACAGATTGACGTAGACCACGTAGGCCAGCAACGCAACCAGCAGGCGGCCGTAGCGAGCCGAGCGCGGCGGCGTTCGTGCCAAGGGCAGCGCCAACAAGGCCAGAACGAAAGTCGCCAACGGTGCCGACAGACGCCAATGCAATTCCGCCATGGCGGTGGGACTTGGATCGTCCAGCAGCGCCGGCACACTGCGCATCGACTCCGGTCGTGCCAGATCGCCCGGCTCGCTATCGGGCACGCGGATATCGTTGCGCTCAAAACGCATCAAACGAAAATCCAGCGCGTCCAGACTGCCCTCGACGCGAAACCCATCGCGCAGGCTGAGGTAGCGCTCATCACCCTGTTCGGCAAACAGCTCGCCCGATTTGGCGGTGACCACGTCAATTCGGCCATCGCGCTCGTTGTGAACAAACAGACGACCGAACTGGCTACCGTCTTCGCTCATTTCTGACAGGTACACCACCGCGTCGCGTCCGGGCAGCTCGACAAAGCGCCCGGGCTCAAGACCGACTACCAGTAATGATCGATTGGCCTCTTCGATCATCGCTGCCGACAGCTTCTGCGCCGCCGGTGCCAGCCAGAGTGAGGTCGCGCCCACCAACAGCACCAGCGGCAGCACCCACGCCAGAACCGCTCTGCGCAGCTCGGCAACGCCGATGCCGACGGACGCAAGGACCGACATTTCGCTGTCCCGGTACATGCGCCCCAAACCCAACAACACCCCGAGGAACAAGGCCAGTGGCAGCACCAGCGGCAGCATGTCCACCGAGCGCAGGCCCAATTGCGAGAGAAGCAATCCCGGCGGCAACTTGCCGCGCGAAATCTTGCCGAACAGATCGGCGAACAGGCCACTGAACATCACCATCAGCAAGACGGCAGCGGTCGCCAAGGTCGTCGCTGCCAACTCGCGCCAGACGTAGCGATCAATCCGGGTCAAACGCATGCGCACCGCTCCATGCGGGCAGGTCCGCGCGGACCGGCTGTCCGCGAGATCAAGCGTTGCTGGGGAAAGAGGGGAATGACGCGGCGCACTGGTAAACTGTCGGCCTCTGCTGAACTGCACTCGGGCAGCGGGACGTAAGTCCCACTGCAATAACCCGCCACCTGCGGTGTGCGGCGCAGCAGTATCCCCTGATCAACCTGTACAGGAAAGCCATGAGCCTTCAGTTGAACCTTGCTGCGACCCAGCCCCAGGATGCCGACAGCGTCATCGTCGGCGTGTACGAAGACACCGGACTGAGCGCCGCTGCGCGCGAACTGGACGGCGATGGTCGCTTGAGCGAGTGGCTGAAGATCGGCGACATCAGCGGCAAACCCGGTCGCACAACGGTATTGCGCGGCCTCGCAGGCTCCGCGTCCAGAGTGGTCGCTGTCGGCTTGGGCAAAGAGGCCGATTTCGATTTGGCGCGCCTGCAGAAGGCGACCGCCGACAGCCTCAAGGCACTCAACGGCAGCCCGGCGAAACATGTGTTCTGCACCTTGAGCAGTCTCAGCGTGGCCTCGCGTGATGCTGCCTTCGTGTTGCGCCAGACCGCCGTCAGCGCCGAGCACGCGCTGTATCGCTACACCGCCACCAAGAAGGCCCCTACCGACGGCGGTATCACCCAGGTGACGTTTGCTGCCGACGCCAGCCTCGCGCCACAACTCGCCCAGGCTCAGGCCATCGCCGAAGGTGTCCGCCTGACTCGGGAACTCGGCAACCTGCCCCCCAACATCTGCAATCCGGCCTATCTTGCCGATACCGCGCGCCGAATCGCCAACGAGTACCCGCAGCAGGTTTCGCTCGAAGTCCTCGAACGTGAGCAGATGGAAGCCCTCAATATGGGTTCCCTGCTGGCTGTGGGCGCTGGCAGCGCCAATGCGCCAAAGCTGATCGTCTTGAAATACACCGGCACCGCCGCAGAGCAGAAGCCCATCGCGCTGGTCGGCAAAGGCATCACCTTCGATACCGGTGGCATCTCCATCAAGCCCGGCCCCGGCATGGAAGAAATGAAGTTCGACATGTGTGGTGCAGGCACGGTATTGGGCGTGTTCCAGGCGGTGGTCAAGCTCGGCCTGCCGATCAACCTGATCTGCATCGTGCCCGCCGTGGAGAACATGCCGGATGGCCAGTCCTATCGCCCCAGCGATGTACTCACGTCGATGTCGGGCAAGACCATCGAAGTGCTCAATACCGATGCGGAAGGTCGCCTGATCCTGTGTGATGCGCTGACCTACGCGCAGACCTTCCACCCCGAAACCCTGATCGACGTCGCCACGTTGACCGGTGCCTGTGTCGTCGCGCTGGGCAAGCACGCCCACGGCCTGATGAGCAAACACGACGACCTCGCCAACGAACTCGCGGCGGCCGGTGAGAAGGTCCACGACCGTGCCTGGCGTCTGCCTATCTGGGACGACTACCAATCGCAGCTTGATTCCGGCTTTGCCGATGTCGCCAACATCGGTGGCAAATGGGCCGGTGCGATTACCGCTGGCTGCTTCCTTGCCCGTTTCACCGAAGGCCAGCGCTGGGCGCACCTCGACATCGCCGGTACCGCCTGGGATGAAGGCCGCAAAGG
>DEHW01000092.1:1530-12681 GCA_002352135.1 Lysobacterales bacterium UBA2790 | reverse complement strand
GGCGCATTGCTGCCATCGCCGGTCACCGGACCCAGTGCCGGTGCGACGGCATCCAGCGCCACCGTCACCGAAATCACTTCACCCGAGACTACCGTGACATCCGACACCAGCGGCGTGATCGCCACCTCGCCCGGCAACACGCTGAACGCGAAGTCCGTGCTGGTGCTGACATCGTCGTTGGTATCGCCGCTGTAGTCCGCAACCAAGCGCGTCACCGCATCATGGGGTTGCAATACACCCGTAGCGATGGAGCAAGAACCTGTTGCGACACCACCCACGGGCGCACCGAGCGTCGCCATACAGGAGCCCATTGTTGCACCGCCCGCCGTCAGGGCTCTGACTGTCGCGCTGCCGGTAGGATCACCAACACCCTGGCTTGCGACAGACACCGAGATATCGAAGCCCTCGTTGGTCAACGAGCTTGCACCGGTCGAAGTTGACGAAATACTCGTAGTGGTCGGAATGCGACCTACCTGAATGTTCTCGATGACGTTTGGTGCCGCGTTATAGCTGGTGTTTCCTGCTTGGCTGGCGGTCACCACGCACTCGCCGGGAGCGACCATGGTGGCGGTGCTACCGGACACCGTGCAGACCGATGGAGAAGAGCCTGCGAAGCTCACAGTCAAGCCGGAACTGGCCGTGGCAACAAGCGGGAAAGTCCCACCAGACGTGAACACCTGAAGACCCGGATTCGGGAAGTTGATGGTCTGGTTGGCGCGGAATTGAACGCTGACCGTACAGGCACCGGTGATGGAACCGGTGGTGTAGGTGGAGCCACTCAATGACCCGCCGCATCCGCTGACCGTACCGATGGTGTTGTCCGCATTAGGCGTCACCGTAAAGCTGGTGCTGTTGCCATGGGTCACTGTCGCGCTGGTCGGGCTGATGCTTCCGCTACCCGCCACGCTGGTGCTGACCGTGTAGGTGGCGGCCTGGAAGTTGAAACTGATGGCGCAATTGTCAGTAATGACACCGGTGGTGTAGGTGTTGCCCGACCACGAGCCCACCGGACAGGTGCCTCCAACCGATGTGGACGGAACCCAGCCGACACTGCCGGTGAGATTGAAGCTTGCCGTTCCTCCCGCTGCCACGCTGGTGCTGGGCGGGGTCACCGTACCGCTGCCAGAGGCCACCGACGTGGTGATGGTCTTGAGGACGTTGGCTTCGAAGTCGTTGATACCCGCCGGGTCGATCAACATGTAGTACGTGGCGGATTTGGACTGGCCTGCGGGGATATCTCCGAAGGGCACCATGATGGCCATCCAGTCATCAGCGCCACCGTTGGTGGTGCCGGCCGCTTGCTCACCCGACCATTGGGCGGAATAGGGAGCTGCTCCCGACGACCCGACTCGGCCCTTGGCACCCAACTGCGTGGAGAGATAGACAAATGAATTGGCTGATCCACACGGCGTGTCGGATTGAACCGCCGCAAATCCGTGGCTGGACGGTGTTCGCTGGATGATATTTGTCGTCGAGTAATTGCTGCAGACGTCGTATCCCTGATCCGGGTCAAAGTCCCTGACATAGCGGACATCCGTCATGGTTGATCCACTCAGATTCTGAGCAGTCACGACGATTTCTACGTACTTTTCGTTTTCCGGCAGATTGAATTGCTGCGTCAAACGCAACGAACCCAAGGTATGTCGACTGGTGAGAACAGCATTGGAGCCAGATGTCGTGGCGGTGGGATAACCACCGTCCATGGCAAGCCCGGTGCAGGTTCCCGTGAAGCCACTGACGGTCTTGCATTCGCCGGTCGTCTGCGATCCTGAGATCGTATAGCCAGCGCCAAAGGCTTCGTAGGGGTTGCCTGGCAGAAAGAAGTCAGCAGCAATCGTGGTGTTCACAAACCCCAACCGCCCGCCGTAGCTGCTACTGGCGTGGTAGCCACCCGGTGCGGCGTCCTCGCTACCGAATGCACCGGATGAGTTCATCCCCATCTCGATGTAGGTGCCACCGATGAAGTAGCTGCTGCCATTGACATTGGCGCGGGGCGCCGCCAGTGCCGATACCCCAGTCACCAGAAGCCCAACGGCCAACATTGCCGCCAAAGGGCGGGATGACGCGTGGACCGGAACATCGTCTCTTCTGCTCATAGCGCTGCACCTCATCGGTATATGTCAAAAGACCGGCATCCACTGCCCGTCCAAGAACACCTTTAACTAACTAAAAAACAAAGCGTTTTGCCGCGTTGGCGCTGAAACTCACATCTTCGTCACACTGCTCTTGCAATCCCTGCGCCAGAGGTATGGCTTGGCTCGCTGTTTTTGGGCCGTCGGCGCTTCGGAATGCTGCTATGCGCCGTTCGTGCGATGCGGTGTTCCAACGTCGGCGCGCCAATGATCGCTGGACTATTCCGGCTCGGGAATGCCAGCAACTCCATCTTGCACCGCAGACTGGGGCTGGTATGGACGGTGATGGCATATCGCAATCTGTTTGGAGACGGCAACGGTTTATTTCTCGTATGCACGCCGCACCCATGCATTCGCGCAGTCTGTGGTCAGGTTTGCGCTCCCTGAAACGCAAAAGGGCTCGCCGAAGCGAGCCCTTTTGGTTTCGTCATCCAGAGTGACAGGTTCAGTTACAAACACCCTGATACAGGCACACCACCCATTCGGGATGGTCGATGAAGGGGTTGCGGTTGCCTTGGTAGCTTTCCACAACGTCGTTGCGAAGCTGCTCGGCGGCATCGACCGGGTCGGCCAGATGCCATTGGATCAGGGTGCTGAGCTTGCCCATGTAGGCAACGGACGCGTTGGTTCCAGTCATCACCACTTCACTGAGGTTGTCGGTGAGGCGCAGATCGGGTTCAGCCGCGCCGCTGACGCCATGCGTGCCGCCTTCGTAGCGGATGTCCATGTAGAACATCGCGCGGGCCACATTGCCCTTCAACTTCGACCAGACCTGGAACACGCTGTCGCTGCTCAGATTGGGATCGCTCGCGCCGCCGACGCCGTTGTAGGTCGCCGTGGCCAGCGAAGTGCAGCCCGAGGTGCAGTTGTCGTAGGGCTTGTTGCTGCGCGTCGAGTTGTAGCTGATGTCCGAGATCATCAGCATGTGCAGGTCGGTGTAGGCGTAGTTGGTGCTGCCGTCGTTGGGGAAGCCCAAGGAGTTTGGCCAGGTGTGCTCGCGGTTGTAGAAGTCGTTGCCGCCAGTGGCCTTGGCGTAGGACGTGTTCTTGTAGATGTCGAGCACGCGGCTGCTGTTCAACGGGTCCTGATCGGCGACGTTGAGCACATCCCAGGTGTCGGTGGTGCTGGCGGTGTAGGGGATCTTGGTGTGATCGTCGATCACCGGGTGCAGGGTGCTGCGCAAGGTCGCCGCCGAGCTGGCGTTGACGCTGGCGTAGTAACCGCTGGCCGCCGAGCTGGTGGTGAAGCTGCGGGTGACGTTGGCGGCCATGGCCGTCGGTGTGCCGTCCTGATCGACAATGTTCGCCGCCACCAAGGTCAGCGTGCAGGTTTCCAGATTTCCGAAATCCACGCTCGGATTCAGCGTGAAGGTGGTCGGGCCACCACTGACCACCGCCGAGTGTGACCCGCTGTTGGCGCAGCTCAGGCTGTACCAGCTTCCGCTGACCGTCACCGCCTCGCTGAAGGTCAGGCTGATGTCGCTGTTGATCGCCACATTGGTCGCACCCGAGGCAGGTGTGCTGCTGCTCAGGGTCGGCGCCGTATCCGTGCCACCCGTGCTGAAGCTCGGCGACAGGCTGACACCCGAGAAGCTGGTGTAGGCGCTCAACATCACATACCAGGTTCCCGCGCTGGGTGTGGCGAAGGTGCAGGTTTCGGCATTGCCGGTGTTGTAGGGTCGACAGTCGTAGGTCGACGTGGTCGGTGCGCTGCCGAAGCGTACATACATGTCCGCATCTCCGGTGCCACCACTCATCACGAAACTGAGATTGCTTGCACCAGCAGGCACTGAGAGCGTGTAGCTCAGGCTGGTGCCGGTGGCCGCACTCAATCCCGAGACGGTCACGCCGTTACTCAATGTGCTGCCACCGCCGCCGCCCGTGACCGTCGTGAAGCTGCGGCTGACATTGCTCGCCATCGGCGTGGCGGTGCCGTCCTGATCAAGGATGTTGGCCGCAATCAGCGTGAGAGTGCAGGTTTCGCTGTTGGCGAAGTCGGTATTCGGGTTGAGCGTGAAGGTCGTCGGGCCACCACTCACCACGAAGGGATGACTGCCGCTGCTGCTGCAGTTCACGGTTGCCCAGTTACCGGACACCGTGACCGCTTCACTGAAGGTCAGGCTGACATTGCTGTTGACGGCAACACCGGTGGCGCCCGAGGCAGGTGTGCTGCTGCTCAAGGTTGGCGCGACATCGGTGCCGCCGCTCAAGGTTTGCCCGGTGTTGCAGGCACCCCAACTGCTGGCTCGCGCGGCCTGCCAGGTGAAATCGCTGGCCTTGTTGCCAGTGCCCGCCAACTGCAGCGAATAAGTGCTCGGTTCGGTACCGGCTTCCGACACCGGCACGGCCGTGCTCAACACGCCGCTGGCAGGACCACCGCTGGCGGTGAACGTGCCTTCGTAGCTCAGAAACTGCACCAGCGTGCCTGAGGCATTGACCAGTGCAATGCCATCCGGCGCGCCGTTCTGCGCACCCGTGATGTTGGCAACGATGGTGCCGTGACCGCCGCATTGATTGGCCGTGGTGCCGCTCAGATTGACGGTCAGATATGACGCACCACCGGAGCCGTTGTAGAGATAGACCTTCCAGCCCGCCAGCGATGTACCCGCTGGGGCGATGATCTCGACCTTTTCGTTGGCGTCGGTACCGCTGTTGTCGTAGTGGAATTCGTTGATGAAGACATCGGCTTGCGCCGATCCAGCGGCCAACAACAGGACCGCCTGCGCGCCGACGAGTCGCGCGCGTGCTGTGCGATTGAACATGATTTTCCCCGAATTGGTGAGCTGATCCGGTCTTCCTGGCGCGGTCAGTTCCGACGGTGTTTCCGATTCCGATTCGGCGCGTTCGTCCGTCCTGGTCGACCGCTTGGGTGCCTGTGCCTGGATCGATCCCCTGTCGACCCGACCGTGTTCAAGCCGCTGGCATTGAATCAGAAGGTGAACAACTGTGCCAGCACGGAATGACAACTCCGAGACAACGCGACATCGGCCGTGGCGCGCACTGTGAATGTCCTCACAGAATAGGCGCGAGTCCGGCGCCAAATGCGGTCAGAATGCGGGTGTTGATTCCCTTGAAGGGAATCGCGACTTCGGGAAAGTCACCGACAGGCGTGTAGCACTCCGCGAAATCGGCGGCCAGCGGTGGACGGGGTTCGCAGCCCGGGTTGATCTCGTAGCTGGTGGCGTAGCGCCAAGGCCAGATGTCGAACAATGGCAGTTTTTCAGAGAGCTTGCCCAGGCTGTAATTGAGGCCGGAAAGTACCGGCGGTCGAGGTCTGGGCGCGATGCTCCACGCGTTCTGTGGCGCCATGTCGAACAACAGCGTTTCGCGCAGATCCCGTGCAAACGTCGCGTCATGAATCAGCAGCACCGCTTCGGTGTTGAGGTGATCCGAACGTGGATCGAAGTTGTGGCTGCCGATCACGGCGACCTCGCCATCGATGACCATGGATTTGGCATGCAGGCCCATTCGCAAGCCCAGCGTTTTCAACGGCAAGGGTCCTCGCAACAGGGTTCGGCGTGAGGCGGAGCCAAAGGCACGCGCCGATTCGCTGCGCACGAAATGCGCCGGCATGTACAAGCCTTCTGCATCTTCCAGAACAATGGGGGCGCTGGCTGGAAACGGTTTGTACTCGTGAATCTCGAAGCGCATTTCGCGCAGGTAGGTTCGTTTGTACTTGTGCGATAGCGCGTACACCGGGAAGGCATCGGTCGCAGCCAGACTGTTGGTCGAGATCTGGACGCGTGGCGGTGATTCGCGCTGTTGCAATNNGGCGAATCCGACAGGTACTCGACGCGGCCCACATCGAAAAGGGGCTGCACCAGCACCTGCTCCAATACCGCAGGGGTGGTGACTTCGGCACGCAGGGTGGCAAGGCGTTCTGGCTGACGAACACGCGGTGCGATCACTGGTGTGACGCGCTTGCCTTCGGTCCGCAACCAGCGCCGCACATCACGCAAAGCCGCAATCGGGACGCTGCGCGGATGGGTCCAGAAGGCGTCGAAGGATGCCACCATGTCCTGCACCACGGGACCACCCACCAAGGCATCGCGGTCGCGATAGTTGAATTGCGGGTCCCAGTCGAAATAGCGCTCCTGGTAGTTGCGGCCACCCGTAATGCCCAGCACGCCGTCCACCAACAGGGTCTTGTTGTGCATGCGCTGGTTGAAGCGGGTGAAGCAGCATAGGATGCCCGCCACGAACTCGATCCGTCCGGTACTGGCATCACCAAAGGTCGGGTTGTACAGGCGCATCTCGAAATTGACGTGCGCCTGCGCCAGTGCGGCAAGCAGGCGTTCGTCGGTCAGTGCGAACAACTGATCGAGCAGGATGCGGACACGGACTCCGCGACGTGCGGCCTTCAGCAGTTCCTCCAGAACCAGGAAGCCCGCATCGTCTTCGGCAAAAATGAAACTCTGCACCTCGATGCTGCGCTGCGCTGCGCGAATCAGATGCACGCGCGCGAGCAAGGCGTCGCGACCGGTCTCCAGACTCATCACCACGTGTCGCGGATGCGCCTGCGTCGAACCGTGCAGGGCGTCGAGTGCACGGTCCCGCAAACGGGATGGATCTGCACAATGATCTTCACGTCGGCAGGAGAGCGTTCGATCCTGCATGCTCGCCGCCGTCATCTGCGTATCGCGAATCGCTTTGCTGTTGGGCATGCAGGCGACCAGGCAGATCGTCGCGAAGACGATGCAGTTGCTTCGCCAGAAACGCGTCAGCACGCGCGAACTCATGGTTGATCGGCGTCCGACGCTTCCGACTTCAGCAGGAACTCGAAGTCCAAGCGCACATGCTCGCCAATCAGAACGCGCTTGGTCTGCATTCCGAAGTCACTACGATCAATCTGACCCGCAGCCTGGACGGGACAGCCAAGGCCCGGCGTCGCGCACGTCGCCGCTTGCAAGGTCAACACGATGGGTCGCCTGAAGCCGCGCAACTGCAACTCACCACGCAATGGCCCGCCATCCTGTAGCAGGGAATGCGGAACATCGGTGGCAGAGAACTCGATCCATGGGTGCTGCTGGACGTCGAAGAACTCAGGGGACTTCGCCCACTCTTCATAGCCGTTTCGGCGCATCAACACACTACCCGCTGCGATCCGAATCGTCACGTCGTAGCCCGCCTCGGCGGCGCCCGAATCAACGCGACCCTCGATGTGGGCGAAGCGTCCTTCGATGGGCATCAACCACGGCCCTCGCAACGCGAAGCGGGCAAGGGATTGGGCACCATCCACTTGCCAAGCGACCGCGCCCGCGACCGGCTGAGCAAGCATCAGACAAGCCAAGGCCACGCTGGTTGAGCATGATCGCCAATGCTTCACCGCGATGCGTCCGCGATCAAGGCGCCCAGAACGCCGTCAGTTCTGCCGCACCCGGTTCCAGAATGGCCGTCTCCGAGAACGTCAGAATCGCCACACCACCGGGAGGCATGCCGCGATGATCACCAGATTGCCCGGTGGACAGCAGCGCAGCCAAGGATTCGAAGCCAGGATTGTGACCCACCAGCATCAAGCGTTCGACATCGCGATGGGCTTCGATGACGTCAATCAAATGGCCCGGCGTTGCGTCATAGATGCGCTCATCGGTGACCTGCTCGATCAGTCCGGTTGCGGCACGCACACGCTCCCATGTCTGCTGCGCCCGGCGAGCTGGAGAGACCACCACGCGTTGCGGTAACGCATGTCCCTTCAACCATGCCGCCGCATCGTCGGCCTCCGTCACACCACGTGGTGACAAGGCGCGATCCGCATCGGATTGGCCGCCGACTTGCGGCTCGGCGTGGGCGTGGCGAAGCAGTATCAATTGGCGCAGGCTCATGGTGTCGGATTCCCGAGGGTCGTGATGGTCAAATTGCTGCGATTCCAGACGCCCGACAAGGGTGCCGGAAGGGAGATCGCGGTGTTGAGTGTGGCTTGCGTGTTGCTGCTGTAGATACGACTCAAGGTGCCCGCTGGCAGCGCTCTGGTGTCCCAATCGACATAGCGCAGGCAACCCGGACAATGCGGTCGTTGTGCGGACACGCTGACGGTTCCGTTGCCCAAGGTGTCACTGGCGCCACTCAGCCAGCGCGCGGTCCCGGCACTGTCGTACAGGTACACCGCAAAGAACTCCAGCGGCAGACTCAGACTCTCGATTCCCAGACCCCAACCATCTTCACTCGCGTTGTACCAGGCTTGGGTGTGGTTGGGATTGCCGACGGTAAACGCACTGGCGGTGTTATCCATCAGTTCGGCACCACGGCGGCCATCACTGAACTGCCAGGCGAAGAACTGGGTATCCGCGTCCACGATGGCCCACCACGCTTGTCCCGCACTGACGCCTTGCGGATTGAAGCCTGATGGTGCGCCAGCATTGGTGAAGCGCGATAGCGTGAGGCGTCCGAGGTTGTCACTGATGGGACCGCTGGCGATGTACCAAGTTGGTGTGTGATCGGCCAGCGCGGTGTACCAGATGGCCCCTTGCGCGGCCCCATATTGGAAACTCGCCAAACCGCTCCCGGTGCGTGCGAAGTCGTTGTAGAAACCCTGTCGCGCGGTCAATGGCGTGACATTCGCCGGGCAGTTGTTCACCACCGCGCAACTGCCTGGCGCAACGTTCCCGGCCAGAATCGCCTTGCGCTCCGCACTCGACACGCCGCTGGAAGCGGCAGCAACGTAGTCCAGATTGATCGCTGAGCCGCAGGCAGCCGAGGTAGGCAACTGGAAATCCAGATTGACATTGCGACTGGCACCGGCCGCCACACTGGAACCCAATGCAATCGTCGGTGTTTCCAATCGCACCTGCGTCGTAGTCACGATCGGTTGGTTGCCAGGCTCAAATAGGCAGAAGGCCTGCTGATTTCCCGCACTCGCCGTATTGCAAGAGGCATTGATCGGATCCGATGCGGCGGCGTCAATCAATCCGATGGTGGCGCCCCCGCCACTGTTCGGGTCGGCGCGCCGGTACTGATACGCGACCTGTCCGCTGCCGGCATAGACCACGGCCTGGAAGGAGGCATCGCCACTGGCCGTTCCGCTGCTGGAATAGGGCTGCATGTTCTCCCACTGGAACACGTGACAGGCCTGTGCACCGCCCACTTCCGCAGCACGGGGGCAACTGGCGAAGTACTGGTAGCGCAGACCTGCGTTGCTGAGGTTTCCCACAACCAGGTCGTCGTGCAACACATTCAGACGCGGACCCACGCTGCCGCGATCAATGCTGCCGGGACAACTGTTGTCGTAATCGCCGCCGCTCTCACCCGGCGCGAACGAGACGTAGCCATTGGTGCTCATCACCGCCTGCGTATAGGTCGTCCCGTACACGCGCAATCCCGCACCACCAAGCGAGATGACCGCCGTTCGGCCATCGTCGTTGGCGGGGGCATTGGTGCCCGATGCAGTCAAAGCGAGGGCGGAGCTGCTGCTCAGATCGATGAAGCTGTACCCGCAGGTTCCGCTGCTGCGCGAGGTCCCACGGTAGCCGAAGCTGTTCGGGCCNNCGCCACCGCTGTTCTGCAAGCTGACCGGCAGACGCCAGCGCTCGCCCGGATTCATCACCGCGTCGTTGTTGCCACAGATCTGCGTTGCGGTTCCCGCGTTGGCGATCAGTTTTGGCCCCGCCACGTCCAAGGCCCGACTGACCGTCACCGAACACCCGCTGCTGTCGCTGATCTTGACGCTGGGCTGACCACTGAAAGCAGTTGGGAAGGCAAGTTGGACCGAATTGCTCGTCGTGGTTCGCTCGGCCGTGCCGTCACCATCAAGGTCCCAGGTGTAGCTGTAGCCGCTGCCGCTGCCACCACTGGCACTGGCGGTGAAGGTCAGGGTTTCGCCTGCTTTGGCGCCACCGGAGAAGGCGGCAGATGAAAGCGAGCCGCTCGGTGCATTGCAGCCACCATGGCCGTCCATGGTGGTCGGACTCCCGCCGCCGCGAACCAACCAGTCACTCATCCGCGTGCTGCTGGTACCGCCGCCGGACCAACCTGCATCCAGGCGACCATAGCAGTCATATTCGTTTGGCGCTGAGCAACTGGCATTGCCGCCGGAGAGCACGCCGATCAAGCGTTTGCTTGCCGGGTCCCAAAGCCCGGAACCCGACGAACCACCTTCCGTGGTCCCGGCTTCGTACTCACTGATGTACCAATGCGTCGACGCGGTTGCGCCATCGATGATGCAGCTTGGGCTGCGCTCCAAGGCGTCGGTGTTGAGGGTGATGCGCTTTTCATCGCCAGACGGATGGTGGATACCGACCGACCCGGCCGGCGTGGTGCCGCTGCGGTCCCAACCACTGTAGAAAGGCGTGCCCGCTGCGGGAACCGGGGTGTTCAGTTGCACCAAGGTGAAATCTGATGGTGCGTGAGTCGCCAGCAAGCTGGTGCCGCTTTGCGTGGCCGTTGCGAGGCTGTTCGACAAGGGCGAGCCACTCGCCGCGCTGCCGGGTGTTCGACAGGTTGGGCTCTCGTAGCGCCAATAGAGCACCATCGAATTGGCTTCCGCGCTGGTCGAGATACAGTGGTGTGCGGTGGTGAAACGCGGTGCGGCGATGTCATCACCAGAAGAACCGGTTGCCATCAACTGGCCGGTGCAGACATAGCTGCTGCCACCCGAAACAAACGTGTAATGCGCCACTGAACGGATCTGTTCGCGATAGGGGTCGCCTTCGGAACACGCGGTGTCGATGTTGCAGCTTCCCGATTTCAACTGGTTGAGCGCGACGAATGGATCGCGATAGGCCTGGGTGACACTGTCGAGGCTCAGCCTGGTGTTCGGGATAGCTTCCGAAGGAACCCGCACCTCCAGTCGCGCTGAGGCACCGCGAATCAGTGCGCTGCGGAAGTAACCGGATGGCGGGTTGTCAGCATCGGTGAGCACCTGACTTGCCTGCTTCTCACCGGCTGCGAAAAGGCGCAACTCACCACCTGCTGGCAATCGCATACTCGAAAACGTCAACTCCAGTGCGCGACCTTGCTGACCTTGAATGTCCAGGGTCCAGCGCGAACGGCCATCGCCCAGCGCTTCCCATTCGTTGGCGGTCGGC
>DEHW01000092.1:0-1485 GCA_002352135.1 Lysobacterales bacterium UBA2790 | reverse complement strand
GCAGCATACACCTGCCCCGCTTTCGTCACGGCAGGTCGCAGGCTGCGGCTACACTCTGCATTCCCGTTTGATCGGGTTTGGTTCAGGAGCCGGTGCTGCGATGTTCGACCCCCGTGATCTTTCCGTGCTGCTGCGTTCCGGCGCGGCGCTTGTGGTGGTCGAAACCCACGAGGAGTCCCTGCTGCTCGACAGTTTCAAGCATGTCATGGCCGAACTGATGCGCCCGCTGTGGCGCTGGAGCATTACCAACGGTCTGCAACGGCTCGACATGGATGTCGATGACACGCCGCCCTGCAACGATTCCAGCCAGTTGCTCGAAGTGATGCACGACGACAGCCATCGCGGCATCTGGCTGCTGTTCGATTTCCCGTCGTACCTGCGTTACGCGATGAACCTGCGTCGTCTACGCGAGATTGTGCTGGGTCAGGCGGCGGCCAGGCATTCGGTGGTCCTGATCGGCGCAAAGATCGAACTGCCCGAGGATCTCGAAGCGCTGGCGACGCGATTCACTGCACGTTTGCCGGACGAAGCCCGACTCAACGCGCTGCTGCGTGAGGAAGCCTTTGCCTACTCGCGCGAGCATGGCGGTCGTCGGGTGGAAATCGATGCCGAAGCGCAGAAACAGGTGGTCCGGCATTTGCGGGGTTTGAGTTTGCTGGATGCGCGCAAGATCGTGCGCCAGCTTATCCACGACGACGGCGCGATCTCCGACCGTGACATCCGCGCGGCGCAACAAGCCAAGTTCGCTTTGCTGGGTCGCGGTGGCGTGCTGCATTTCGAACCCGAGCTGCTGTCCTTTGATCAGGTCGCCGGACTGAACCGACTGAAGCGCTGGGTCGCACAGCGCAAGCCGATTTTCGTGCAGGCCAAGCCGCCACCTGGACTCGATCCGCCACGCGGTCTGCTGTTGTTGGGCGTGCAGGGCAGTGGCAAGTCGCTGGCCGCGAAAGCCTGTGCCGCAGGGTTTGGTGTGCCCTTGCTGCGACTCGATTTTGCGGCGCTCTACAACAAGTACCACGGCGAAACCGAACGCAATCTGCGCGAGTCGCTGCAGGCCGCTGAAGCAATGGCGCCTTGCGTGCTCTGGTGTGACGAGATCGAAAAGGGTCTGGCGACCTCCGATAGTGACGATGGCGTGAGTCGGCGAGTGCTGGGCGCGCTGTTGACCTGGATGAGTGAGCGCAAAGCGCCTGTGTTTCTGGTCGCCACGGCCAACAGCATCGAGCAACTGCCGCCCGAGTTCCTGCGCAAGGGTCGCTTCGACGAGATCTTCTTCGTCGATCTGCCACAGCGCAGTGCGCGTGCTCAGGCGTTTTCCATTCATTTGCAGAAGCGCGCGCAAGCACCCGAGTCCTTCGATCTCGATGCGCTCGCGGCCGCCAGCGAAGGATTTTCTGGCGCCGAGATTGAGCAGGCCGTGGTGGCTGCCTTGTACGCCAGCCACGCGGAATCGCATGTGCTCAGCCAAGCCGCGCTGTTGGACGC
>DEHW01000009.1 GCA_002352135.1 Lysobacterales bacterium UBA2790 | reverse complement strand
TTCGACGCTGCGGAGGGATGGCTGATCGGCGCTCCGAACAAAGGCCTTGCGGCGATGTTCACCATGATGAATGCCGCACGCCTGGGCGTCGGCATTCAGGGACTGGGACTGATTGAGCGCGCTTACCAAGGAGCACTGGCGTACAGCCGTGAGCGCCTGCAAATGCGCTCGCTGAGCGGCACCAAGGCACCAGAAAAAGCCGCCGACCCCTTGATCGTGCATCCCGATATCCGACGCATGTTGTTCACCTGCAAGGCTTTCGTCGAGGGTGGCCGCTTGATGGCCCTGCATGCGGCCAGCCTGGTCGATCTGGTCGAACATGGCGACGACGCCACCCGAACCGAAGCCGATAGCCTGCTCTCCTTCTTGACACCCATTGTCAAAGGACTGCTGACCGAAGCCGCCTGCGAATGCACCTACCACGCACTGCAATGCTTCGGCGGACATGGCTACGTACGCGAATGGGGCATGGAGCAACTCGCGCGCGACGCGCGCATCACCACGATCTATGAAGGCACCACGCAGATCCAGGCGCTCGACCTGCTGGGTCGCAAAGTCATCCAACAGCAGGGTGCAGGGTTCAAACAATTTCTCGGCATGATCGTCGAATTCTGCTCGCAGAACGCGCACGTCAATGAACTGGCGGAGTTTGTCGCACCGCTGGCGCAAGCGGCCCAGGATTGGCAGCAGTTGACGCTGGACATCGCACAACGCATCCAACGCGATCCCGAAGAGCTTGGCGCCGCGGCAGTCGACTATCTGTTCTACTCGGGCTACGTCAGTCTGGCCTATTGGTGGGCACGTAGCGTGGCCGCCGCTGATCGCAGCAAACTCGACATCCGCCAAGCCAAACGCGCGACCGCCCAGTTCTACTTCAAACGCATTCTGCCGCGCTGTCAGAGCCATGCCAGCGCCATCCGCGCCGGTGCCGAAAGCCTGATGTCCTTGTCCTCCGACGCTTTCGGCTGACACCAATCCCTCATCGCATCTTTACCCTCTGCAGCGCGGAAACATCGACATTTCCGCGCTGCCGCTTTTCAGCAAGCATGCGCTTGAGGTACAAAGCGCCTGTCTTTCCCTCACTGTTGCGACAATGCACATCCAAGCTGGTGATACCGAAGTCTTCATCCGCGCTGCCGAAGCGGACGATGATGACTTTATCCTCGGATTGACCGAACGTTTCGTTGACTTCGACCTGCCCAAATGGCGCAAGCGAAATGTGGTGATTGAAGGTATCCGTCGCGATCTGATCAGACATCTCGAGGACCAGCCACCGGGTTCCTTCATGTTTGTCGCAGAGGACGATGGCAATGGTCAGCGTCTGGGCTTTGTGCACTTGCAGACCGTAACCGACTTTTTTACCGGCCACCTCAACTGCCACATCAGCGACCTTGCCGTAAGCAAGCAAGCGGATGGCAAAGGGGTCGGGCGCGCCTTGTTGCTGTATGCGGAATCCTTCGCGCGCGAGCATCGGTGCGAGCGCCTGACGCTGGCCGTGTTCCCCGGCAATGCGCGTGCTCGAGAGCTGTATGAGGCCAATGGATTCGGTCCCGAACTGATTCGCATGGCCAAGCCGCTGTAGCGGCTGACCTTGCCTTCATGGCGGCGTAGCATTGTGGGTACAAAATCGTGTCGCAGACCGTACATTGCACGGTCGGAACAGGGAAGTTCGAACGCTTTGTGTTGGTGCCAGAAGGGGACCAGTACGAGGCATTGACGGCAATTCGCTTCATTCCAACCGTTGAACCGGGGAGGAGGGCATGCTGTTGGTCGAACCCCACCAGGGGACGCTGCACCGTACTCGTGTGCTGTCACTGGATGCGCACGGGCGAATACTGGATTGGATCAGTTGGCAGGACGCGGTCTGCCTGTATGTTCGCGATGCGGTTGCCTGGACGCTTGGCGAAACCTGCCTGACCGTCCACGGCGGATTCAACCGGTGCAGTGGACAGCAAAGCCTCATCGCGTTGCATCCGATCATTGCATCACGCGGGCACGCTCGCCCGGCGTCTATTGATCCCGCGCCCGCTCTGAACAATGCCGCCCTGTTTGCGCGTGATCGCCATCTTTGCCTCTACTGCGGAGGGCAGTTCAATCGCTACGAGCTGACGCGGGATCATGTCATTCCGACCTCTCGCGGGGGCCGCGATGTGTGGCAGAACGTCGTTAGTGCTTGCCTGCCCTGCAACCTTCGCAAAGGCAACCGAACGCCCCAAGAGGCGCACATGCCACTGCTTGCAGTGCCCTATCGCCCAAGCTGGGTGGAGCACCTGATCCTGTCCAATCGCAATATCCTCGCGGATCAAATGGAGTTCCTGAGAAGCCACCTTCCTCGCGAACGGCGGGATGTTGTGTGCAGCGCATGATCGTGAGTTCCTGACCCGCCGCATTGCACCTTTGTCAGCAAGCGGCAACAATCCGCCCCGGCAAGACTATGCAACCACGCGCAGTCGTGGACTACTTACTGGGCAAGGGTGAAGGCTACGGCCAAACACCCGCCCTCCGGGGGATTCATGGGGTCTGTTCAAACGGTAGCGCTGTCGGGTTTCAATCGCGACGACGAGACGACACTTCGTACTTGGTTTGATCAAGTCAACAAGGAGCTGGGCGAGCCCTTCGCACTGATAAAGGATCTCAATGCCGATGTACTGATCATCGATATTGACTCCATCTACGGACAAATGGACTGGCTCCGCGCGCAAAGCACGGGGCGCTGTATCGTTGCGCATACCTCGGGCGCTGGCACCGATGCCCGGTATCGTTTGCCGCGGCCTCTGTCCGTCTCTGGCGTCGAGGAAGTAATGCGTCAATTGCTTAGACGCGTCGAGCCCACATGCATCGCGGCAAACGGAGCCAGTCAGTCTTCGCCGTTGCCCGCCACGCCAACACAGACGCCGCCGCCCGAGCGCGTCGAAAGCGCCGAGAAATCCGTCGCCCACGCAGTGGTGAAAGAAGACACCCCGCCAAGTACGGATTCTGTCACTGCAACGCAAAGCTTGTCCGAACCGAAGCAGGACCGGACCGTCGCCATATCAGACGCATCGCAAGACGCTGGCACCCAGCCGGTACTGTTGGTTGATTACTTGCAGACCGGCGCACTGGACGCTGCCGTAGCCTACCCATTGCAAGACGGCCAACGGCTCATCTTGGACCCAGCAAGCCAGACCTACATCGCTGGCCCCACACTGAAGTCATTACTCTCCACTCTGACGCAAGCCATTTCGTCGGAAAACCTGGCACGCGTGGAAAAATCGCAACTCGAACGACTTCGGAAGGACGACCCGGCGGAACACTCCTGGATGCGGCTCCTCTGGTTGGCAGCATTGCACGCTGGCAAAGGGGATGTGATCGGCTTCGGTCCCGAGCAAACCTTCAAACTGGTGCGCTGGCCGCAGATTGAACGGGAGTTTCCTCGCCACTTCCGCATCGCCACCGCGATGATGCGACAGGCAGGGACCGTGGAAATGATCGCGACGCAGAGTGGAAGCCCGGCAAACGAGGTTGCCGATCTGATCAACGCGTATCTGGTTACAGGCCACGTGGAAGCGGAAGGCGCGGATAAACAGCGACTGGACGATGTACGCGCGGCGCTTTGGGGACGACTCCGAGTCGCAGCGTAGCTGCCCATGGTGTTTGCACAACAGCGCGATTGAACGCGGATCATGGCGCGTGGGGTGCCTCTCGGGAACCTTCGCGCTGGCCGTGTCTGCGGCAATGGCAATGTGACTGTGCCACGACGAGCAATCCGTCGCAGCGCCATCGGAAAGTGCAATGTTTCGGCTGCCATCCGCCCAGGGGCCGCCACGTGATTGTCACGGCAACGCGGCACGGGCACATCGACTAGACCCCTTGAGATGGCGGGCGGAGTGCGCAGGCACCGGCTTTGATTGGCGCCGGTGGCAGTCGCCAAGGACGGACATGACTGCTCGCGGTGGCGCGATGAACGGTCATTCTCAGTCTTTGCCACGGTTTTCTTGCCCTTGGCGCGCGACTACCCGACAATTTCCAGATGATTGATGTCCAGCGCTATCCTTTGCTGTCAGCGGTCGCCTCACCGGCTGAATTGCGCCAGCTCCCCGAAGACCAGCTGCCCGCGCTCGCTGCCGAACTCCGCGCCTATCTGATCGAATCCGTCGGCAGGAGTGGTGGCCACTTCGCTGCAGGGCTTGGCGTTGTCGAACTAACGGTAGCGCTGCACTGGTTGTTTGAAACGCCGGAAGATCGTCTGGTGTGGGACGTCGGCCACCAGTGCTACCCGCACAAGATCCTGACCGGACGTCGCGACCTTATTCACACTGTCAAGCAGAAAGATGGTGTCGCGCCGTTCCCCAAACGCGAGGAATCGGTGTTCGATGCGTTTGGCGTCGGCCACAGCTCGACCTCGATCTCGGCGGCGCTCGGTATGGCTGTTGCGGCCGCTCATCAAGGCGATCCGCGACAAGTCGTCGCCGTGATTGGCGATGGCGCGATGACCGCAGGAATGGCCTACGAGGCGCTCAACCATGCTGGCGGCATGCAACCGGAACCGAATGTGCTCGTTGTTCTCAACGACAACCGCATGTCGATTTCGGAGAATGTTGGCGGCATGACCAAGATGTTTGGCCGTATGACCGCCTCGCGAACGCTCAATGCGATGCGCGAAGGCGGCAAGCGCCTACTCGGCGACAAACGCAATGCAGCCGCCCGATTCGTACGCCGCTGGGAAGAACACTGGAAAGGCATGTTCGTGCCGTCCACCCTGTTTGAGGAAATGGGCTTCCACTACACCGGACCCATCGACGGCCATGATCTCCCTGCATTGCTGGCCGCTCTGCGCACCCTCAAATCCATGCGCGGCCCGCAGCTGCTGCACATCATCACCACCAAGGGCAAAGGCTTCGAACTGGCGGAAGAAGACCAGATTGCCTGGCACGCCGTCGGGCCATTTGATCCAGAGACGGGCGTGGTCGCCAAGCCATCGGCGAAAAAACCGACCTATACCGATGTCTTTTCTGATTGGCTGTGCGATATGGCTGACGCGGATTCGCGCTTGCTGGCGATTACTCCCGCGATGCGCGAAGGCTCGGGACTGGTGCGCTTCAGCAGGGAATACCCGAATCGCTACTTCGACGTGGCTATCGCCGAGCAGCACGCGGTGACCTTGGCTGCCGGTATGGCGTGCGAGGGTGCCAAACCGGTCGTGGCGATTTACTCGACCTTCTTGCAGCGTGCTTACGACCAACTGATCCACGATGTGGCACTGCAAAACCTCGACGTTTTGTTTGCAATTGATCGCGCTGGCATCGTCGGCCCCGACGGCGCGACCCACGCTGGCAGCTTTGATCTGAGCTTCCTGCGCTGCATCCCCAACATGGTGGTGATGGCCCCGTCAGACGAGGCCGAATGCCGACACATGCTCACGGCTGGCTTCCTGCATGATGGCCCCGCCGCAGTACGTTATCCGCGCGGCAGCGGTACGGGCATTGCGGCAGGCGAAAGCCTGGAGCCGATAGCGATGGGTAAGGCCGAACTGCGGCGCAGTGGGCATGGCATCGCACTATTGGCGTTTGGCGCGATGCTGCCGGCCGCGGAATCTGCAGGCAAGGAATTGAACGCGACCGTCGTCAACATGCGATTCATTCGCCCGCTGGATCGGGCTCTGCTGCTCGAACTCTCCCAGTCGCATCAAGCCTTCGTGACGCTGGAAGACAACGCGATCGCGGGCGGCGCTGGATCGGCGGTCGCGGAACTGCTGGCACAAGAGGGCATATCCCTGCCCTTGCTGATGCTCGGCTTGCCTGACTGCTATCTGGAGCACGCCAGCCGAGAGCAACTACTCAGCCAAGTCGGTCTGGATACCGTTGGCATCCTCGACAGCATCCGACGTCGTTTCCCCGCCTTGCCCATGGCAGCAAACGCTTGATCGACTGATCGAGCAAGCACTGGTTCAGCCCCGGATCGTACGGCTGAACTACTGGCTTTCCAGTCGATAGCCGTGCTGGTAAACCGCGTTCAGGCGCCAGCCGTGTTCGCCGGCCAGCTCGAGTTTCTTGCGCAAACGGCTGATGTGCGTGTCGACCGTCCGTGTTGCCACATCATTGCGGATGTTCCAGACGCCTTCGAGCAAGGCATCGCGACTGACAACTCGGCCACGGCGTCGAAACAGGAATGCCGCCAGATCGAACTCACGCTCAGTCAGGACAACATCCCGCTCATTCAGGCTTATGCGGCGCTTCCCGAAGTCAATTCGATAGGGTGGCAACTCTTCCACCGTGCCGCCCTCGCTGACCAGACCCATGCGGCGCAGCATCGCTCCCACACGGGCTAGCAACTCGCCTTGGCGTGCAGGCTTGGTTAGATAGTCGTCCGCACCTGCCTTCAGGCCATCGATAATGTCGGCTTCATCGTTGCGTGCGGTCAGGAAGATGACGGGAAGCCTGGTATGCCCCTCGCTACGCAGCCATTTCAGAACATCCAGCCCGCTCTCATCCGGCAGATTCCAGTCGAGCAACAACAGGTCAACGGCCTCGACACCCAACTTGCGACGGAAGTCAGCGGCATCCTGATAGACCCGAACGTTGTAACCCGCATTCTCCAGCCAATAACTGAACAACACCGCCTGATCCGGGTCGTCCTCCACCAGCCCGATCAGGCCCGTCTTGTCACTCATGTGAAGGCATCCTCAAGGCGTGCGATCAACGGAAAACAAATGTCACGGCACTATAACGCCAGCGGAGCCTGCGGGGAATCGTTGCTTGCTTTCAACAACTCGCGGTAGCCCTCTCGAAAGCTCGGAAAGCGCCACTCAAATCCTGCGTCGAGTAGCGCTTGGGGCCGTAAGCGCCTGCCCTGCCCATGACTGTGCAACACAACCGTTTCCGGGCATTCGCCGCTTTGCTGGGCGGAAATCCAACTGTGCACGTCGGCGCTCACCGACGGCAGCAGGTCGGTTGCGATGACGTTTTCAGGCACACACCCTGCCGTCACGCACCAATGAACCGCGCGCGCCGCATCATCGATATGAATCCGGTTGGTCCACTGCGAATCGCCCTTGTCGCCGCGCGCAGCGCGCGCGATGAGCGCAGTGCGCCCCGGTCCGTATAGCCCCGAACAGCGCACAACCGTCAGACGCGGGACTTGTGCGCGTAGTTGTTGCTCTGCCGCGAGAAGCACTTCGCCATTGAAGCGATCCGGCGCTGGCAACACGGTCTCGTCAATCCAGCGATCCGGCAGTGTCGTCTGGTGCTCCCCGTACACTGCCGTGCTGGACACGAACACCCAGTGCGGCGCAGTGACGGTCCGCGAAACCAGGCGCGGCAGGTCAAGGTAGGTGGCTCGGTAGGCCTCTGGCGTACGCTGACTGGGCGTCAGCGCGACAATGACCACGTCCGCGCGCCTCGGCAACTGTTCGATGGCTTGCGGATCGGCAAGATCAAGCGACAGCGCAACGCCTCCGGGCAAAACAAATGGTCGACGACGCACACCGGTAGCGGAATAGCCGTCCGCAATCAACAACTGCGCGGTCCGACTACCCAAGTCACCGCAGCCCAGAATCAACGCGTGCGGCATCGATGCTCCATCGCGCGCAACTTCAGGCGCTCGTCCCGGATGCCGGCTTCGCTCGCGCAGGCTTTGGCAAATAGCGCAGCCAGATCAACCACACGCCCAGCGCATCCAGAATGATGAGCGCCTGCCACAGGTAGAGGTGAAACCAGTCAAACCAGTGCCGGTCCCACTGACCGAGGTAGAACAGGCTGATGATGCGCACGATGTTGAGCGCCTGGATGGCAAAAAAACCGATCACCGCGCCGTACAGCTTGAACCGCCAAGGTGCGGGGAACGCCCCCAGAGCTGCGATCAGAATGATGACAGCCTCGATGCCGTCGCAGCCCGGTGCGATCTGAACCGCGAAACCCGTACTGAGGCTTTGAATGACATCGCCTGTTGCCAACACGTCCTTGTCGAAAAGAGTGATCAAGTTGGTGCTGACCGCCGCCAGCACACTGGTGAATGGCAACGTGAAATACTCATGAGCGAACTCGGTGATGCGGAACGAGAACATCGCAACCAGCAAGCCCATGAACAGGACAAAGAATCGCAGCATTGAGGGGAGCACCCGAAAGACGTCAGTCGGCAATGCTAGCATCGCCGCATGAATCCGGCGTCGAATCTCATCCTGATCGGCCCGATGGGCGCAGGGAAAAGCACGATAGGCAAGCGCTTGGCGAAACGATTTGGCCTGGCGTTCTTTGACGCCGACCAGGAAATCGAACGACAAGCGGGTGCCTCTATCAATGTCATTTTCGAGATGGAAGGCGAAGGCCTATTCCGCCGTCGGGAATTCGAAGCGCTGACCACACTGTGTTCGCAATCCGACTGCGTCATTGCAACCGGTGGCGGTGCCGTGTTGCTTGCGCAAAACCGCGATTTACTGCGGCGAAGCGGCTTTGTGGTCTACCTGCGGACATCAGTCGAGCAGCAGTTGCAGCGCCTTCGACACGACACATCACGCCCTTTGCTGGCCACGCCCGACCGCGACTCGCGCCTGCAGGAAATGGCAAGAGTCCGTGGTCCGCTGTACCGGGAAACCGCCGATCTGGTCTTCGAGTCCGACCAAGCGCACGCCAGTCAGGCGGCGGATCGCCTCTGCCATGTGCTGAATCGACGTTGGAAGCGCGAACAGAGTTCGGGCACCGTGGCGCAATGAACATGCAAACACTGCACGTCGATCTCGCCCAGCGCCGCTATCCGATTCATGTTGGCAGCGGACTGCTGACCAACAAGGAACTCTGGTTGCCCTACCTGCGCGGCAAACAGGTGCTGGTGATCAGCGATGAAAACGTCGCGCCGCACTATCTCCCGCCGATTGATGAGGCCTTGCAGAGCGATGGGCGCCAGGTGGGCCAGTTGGTGCTACCACCTGGGGAGCAGGAAAAAACAATGTTGCGCTTTTCAGAGGCCCTGCATGCACTTGCCATGCTGCGCGCCAATCGCGATGCCTGCGTGGTTGCGCTTGGTGGCGGCGTTGTTGGTGATCTGGCGGGCTTCGCTGCGGCCTGCTGGATGCGCGGTATCGACTTCGTGCAGATGCCGACCACGTTGTTGGCCATGGTCGACTCTTCGGTCGGCGGCAAAACGGCGGTCGACCTGCCGGAAGGAAAGAATCTGGTCGGCGCCTTTCACCAACCACGTGCTGTGATCGCCGACATCACGACACTGAGCACGCTACCGCAACGGGAACTGTCTGCGGGTCTCGCCGAGGTCGTCAAATACGGCGCGATCTTTGACGAGGGGTTTTTCGCCTGGCTTGAGGATCACACGACAGACCTGCTGGCCCGTCGCGACGAGGTCATCATTGAGGCGATCCTGCGCAGTTGCCAACACAAGGCAAACGTCGTCGCTCGCGACGAAACCGAGCAAGGTGATCGTGCCCTTCTCAACTTCGGACATACCTTCGGTCACGCGCTGGAAACCGCCACCGAGTACGGCAGCCTCTTGCATGGCGAAGCCGTATCCATCGGCATGCTGCTGGCGGCACGACTGTCTGCACAACTGGGGCGTTCGACGGTTCATGACAGCGATCGTCTGGGCGCACTGCTTCGCCGTTTGCAACTACCCGTTGAACTGCCGGGTGGGCACACACCGGCCTATCTGCTGGAGCTGATGCGTCTCGACAAGAAATCGCTGTCCGGTGCGCTTCGACTGATCCTTTGGCGAGGCATCGGCCATGCTGAGATCGTGCGCGACATTCCGGAATCCAATGTCCTTGCCGTGCTGAGGGCATGAATCCAACAGCGCAATGCATCGCGACAGGGCCCGCGCTGGATAGAATGTAGGCATGCGCATCTTTCTTCAGCAACCGCCTGTCGCCGGCGAGAATCCGAAATTCGTCAAACTCAGTCTTGAACAGGATCTGTTCGGCGGCTGGTTCCTCGACCGGGAATCTGGATTGATGGGTGGACGCAGCACCCGCAAGCGCGACATTTTTACCGACGCGTCCCTGGCCATTTCGGCCTTCGAAGCGGCACGCGACCAACAACTGAAACGCGGCTTTCGAGTGATGTTTGCCGAAGGCGCAGAGGCCCCACGTCCATGAACTTTGCCCCCCTGAAGAATGATCGTTTCCTGCGCGCACTGCGCCGCCAACCTGTCGATGCCACCCCGGTGTGGATCATGCGGCAGGCGGGGCGATATTTACCCGAATATCGCGCCACCCGCGCTCGCGCCGGCAGCTTTCTGGCCCTCGCCAAAACGCCCGAACTGGCTTGCGAAGTGACGCTGCAACCACTGGATCGTTTTGAGCTGGATGCCGCGATCCTGTTCTCCGACATTCTGACCGTGCCGGATGCAATGGGCCTAGGTCTGTATTTCGCTGAGGGTGAAGGCCCCAAGTTTGAACGCCCCATCCGCACACAGGCCGATGTAGACCGACTGGCCGTACCCGATATGGCGCAGGAGCTCGGCTATGTGATAGATGCCGTCACGCTGATTCGTCGGGAGTTGCAGGGCAGAGTCCCGCTGATTGGGTTTTCCGGCAGTCCGTGGACATTGGCCTGCTACATGGTGGAAGGCGGCGGGTCGGAAAACTTCTCCCGCATCAAGGCGATGGCGCTCAACGAACCGAAGGCGCTGCACCAATTGCTTGAAGTCACGACGGATGCAGTCATTGCCTACCTCGCCGCACAGCGCGCGGCCGGTGCACAGGCCCTGCAGGTGTTCGATACCTGGGGAGGGGTGCTGTCGCCGCGTTTGTATCGGGAATTTTCTTTGCGCTACATGGCGCGCATTGCCGCCGAACTGGACCGCGGTCAAGGCGCGGAGAACACGCCCTTGATTCTGTTTGGCAAGGGCAACGCCGCCTATTTGGAAGAACTCGCGAGCACTGGCGCGGAAGCGCTGGGTGTCGACTGGTTGGTCGACCTCGGCGAAGCCCGTGCGCGCACAGGTGGCCGCGTAGCGCTGCAAGGCAATCTTGATCCAATCACGCTGTATGCCGACGCGGATACCATCCGCCGGGAAGTCGCGACCACACTGGAGTCGTATGGTCACGGCCCCGGCCATGTCTTCAACCTCGGTCACGGCGTGTCGCCGGACATGAATCCCGAGCTGGTTCGCGTGCTGGTGGACGCCGTGCACGAGCATTCCGCACGGATTTACTCCATTTAAATCAAATGGTTATGGCACTTTTCTAGACACTTGCGGAAGAAATAACACTGTTCTAACATTGGCTCGTGTTCACGGCATTGCCGGACACGCCCCTGATGCGAAAACAGTAAGAATAATGCCGGCTCCGATCCGGTTTTACGGGAAGCCCAATAGGCTTCCCGTTTTGTTTCTGCTATCGGTGCGACGGCGGCGTGAGCACCTCTGACACCCACGCCGATCAGACCCGTCCGTATGCAAGCGCGCCCCGTTCCGTCGAAAATGCACTGATCCACTTCGGGCTTAGGAGTTGAGGCATGTTGCGGATGGTGATTCTCGCGCTGAGCTTTCTACACCTGGGCCCGGGTATCGCCTTTGCGATCCTCGCCTTCGGCTGTGACGGTCCCACGCCTACCTTGGGCGACTGGTGTGGAAAGGCGTCCATCGCGAGCTTTGTCAAGATCACCGTGCTGGCGTGGTTGGTGTTGGGACTGGGCTATGGGCTCTGGTACCTGCTTACGCAGCGAGCGCGAGCGGACACGCAAGCGTAGCGGAGGGGACGAAGGCGAAGCTCTGAGGACTGAAGCGAACTCACTGGGCTGCCACGCAGCGAGCCGCTGGAGCGAGTACATGAGGCTCGAATCACCATCACGCTGAAAGAAAATGGTCGGGGCGGCCGGATTTGAACCGACGACCCTTTGCCCCCCAGGCAAATGCGCTACCAGGCTGCGCTACGCCCCGACATGTTGCATCCCCGCAAGCTGAAGCGCTCGCCGGGCCGCGCATTATAGCGCGGCAAATTCAAGTTGTCGCCTCATCGACATTGATCAGTCCAACGCGCAACCGCGATCTCAACGCTTCAGCAGTTGCAGAATGTCTTCAAGTTCCAGCCGGACTTGCTTGATGACCTGCGCCGAAAGGCCTGCGGCCTGCTTACCGTGCTCGCCCTGCAAACGCTGGCGAGCCCCGGTGATGGTGAAGCCTTCATCGTAAAGCAGCCCACGAATCTGCCGGATGGTCAACACATCATGACGCTGGTAATAGCGTCGATTACCGCGTCGCTTGACGGGATTGAGGCCGTCAAACTCGGTCTCCCAGTAACGCAAAACATGCGGTTTGACCTGACATAGCTCACTGACTTCACCAATGGTGAAGTAGCGCTTGGCCGGAATCGGCGGGAGCTCGGCGTTACTGCCCTGGTCCAACATAGGCTTCTACGCGCTCCTTGAGTTTTTGACCCGGACGGAAAGTAACCACAGTGCGTGCCGAAATCGGTATTTCTTCACCGGTCTTCGGATTGCGGCCCGGGCGTTGATTCTTGCGTCGCAAATCGAAATTGCCAAAGCCCGACAGCTTGACCTGCTGCCCCTTTTCGAGCGTCAGACTCAGCGCATCAAAAAAAGCATCGACAAACTCTTTCGCTTCACGTTTGTTAAGACCGACATCGTCAAACAAACGCTCTGCCATTTCAGCCTTGGTCAGTGCCATGTCACCCCCTGAGCTTGGCGCCGAATTCATGATTCAGGGTGGCAAGCACATCAGCCACCGCCTGGTCTGCATCCTGATCCGTAAGGGTGCGGGAAACGTCCTGCAGAATCAAGCCCATAGCGAGACTTCTGAATCCCGCTTCTACGCCTGGTCCCTGATACTGATCGAACACGGAGACCGCGACCAGACGGGCTCCCAGACATTGGCGGATCGCAGACTGGAGCGCTGACCATGGATGTTGCGCGCCGACGAGTACGGAAATATCCCGACGAACGGCAGGAAAGCGCGAGACGGACCGCGCCTTTGGAACAGTCCGGCGAGCTAGCAAATGAATATCGGCCTCGAAAACCGCTACATCCTGATCGATATCCAGGTTTCGTGTCAGCCGCGGATGAAGAATGCCAAGATGACCGATACAGACGTCGTCGCGCCACAGGTCGGCACTGCGTCCGGGGTGCAGCCAATCCGCTTGGGTCGGCACGAAACGCACGGAATCGCCATCCGCCGTCAGCGCCAGCAGCGATTCGATATCGCCCTTCAGATCGTAGAAATCGATGGCCCGTTTGTTCTGCGACCATTGTTCCGCCGCCACATTGCCAACCGCCACAGCGGCGATTCGCAGGGACTCAATGGGTCCCTCCGTGCCACGCTGGAATACGCGCCCCAACTCGAACAGTCTTGGCCGCGATTCCTGACGCGCAAGATTGCGCTTCACACTCTCGACCAAACCCGGGAGCAGACTGGTCCGCATCACGCCCAACTCGGCGGAAAGCGGATTGGCCAGCGCAATGGCGTCCCCCTGCAAACCCCATGTGTTCAGCAGACTGCCGTCCACAAAGGCAAAATTGATCGCTTCGGAGTAGCCACGCGATGCGAGCTGATCGCGCAATGCCCGATCCGAGACCATCGACTCGGTCTCCGGCGCCAGCACCAATTGACCACTCGGCGCGAGTTGGGGAATGCGTTCGTAACCATGGATGCGGGCGACTTCCTCGATCAAGTCCTCCTCGATCGCGATGTCAAAGCGACGCGTTGGCGGCGTGACCACCCAGCCATCTGGCGTCTCCTCGACCTGCATGTCCAATGCATTGAGCACACGGAGGACTTCGTCATCCTCGATTTTCACACCGAGCAAACGAGCCAACCGCGCCCGTCGCAAGGTCACCGCGTGTCGCACCGGCAACTGATCGGGTAGCACCGCCTCGACGATCGGACCGGCTCGACCGCCTGCTATGTCAATGATCAACCGGGTCGCATACTCGATCGCTGTGCGCGGCAGTTCCGGATCGACGCCACGCTCGAAGCGGTGCGACGCATCGGTATGCATGCCCAGATTGCGGGCCCGTCCGATAATCGCGTCGGGCGCAAAGTGCGCACTTTCCAGAAATACCGCAGCGGTCGCGTCGGTGATTCGGCTGTGCAAGCCACCCATGACCCCGGCCAAGGCCAACGGGCCAACATCATCGGCAATCAACAGGTACTCGGCACCGACCGTGACTTCCCGCGCATCCAGCAAACTGAGGCATTCATTGCCTGCCGAACGTCGCACCACGATGTCGCCACGAACGCTGTCGCGATCAAAGGCGTGCATCGGCTGCCCAAGCTCAAGCATCACGTAGTTGGTGACATCGACCAGCAGGCTGATCGGGCGCAGGCCACTGCGCTGTAGGCGCTGACGCATCCAACTCGGGGTGGGCGCATTCGCGTCCAGTCCTTCGATGGCACGCCCGCAATAGCGTGGACAATCACGCCCGGCTTCCAGACGCACCTTGGGTGTGGCCACATCAGAATGGCTCACCGCAGGCTCAACATTGAAGGGCTTGGCACGTGCGCCAAAGGCCGCAGCAACGTCGAACGCGATACCACGCAGACTGAAGCAATCACCGCGATTCGGCGTCAGGCCCAGCTCGATGATCGCCTCCGGCAAGTTCAGATGGGTGGTGATTGCTTGCCCCACCACGGCATCGTCAGGCAGTTCAAGCAGACCCGACGCGTCGGCATCGATGCCCAGCTCTTTGGCCGAACACAACATGCCCTGCGAATCGACGCCACGCAGCTTCGCTGGCTTGATTTGCATCCCACCCGGCAAGACCGCACCCACCGTTGCCAGGGGCGCTTTCAAGCCTGCGCGGGCGTTTGGCGCACCGCAAACGATCTGGACGGTCTTGCCCGCCGCGACAGACACCGCGCAAACCTGCAACCGATCGGCTTCGGGATGACGCTCGCAACGCAAGATCTCCGCCACAACAACGCCATCCAGTCCCGCGCCGAGGTACTCGACGCCCTCGACTTCAAGACCAATCATGGTCAGGCGGTGTTCCAACTCGGCCGTGGTGGCTGACACCTCGACATGCGCGCGCAGCCAGGATTCCGGGAATTTCATGACAAGACCTCAGGCGAACTGGCGCAGGAAGCGCAAGTCGTTTTCAAAGAATGCACGCAAGTCGGTGACACCGTAGCGCAGCATGGCCAGGCGCTCGACGCCCATGCCGAAGGCAAATCCGCTGTATCGCTCCGGATCGATGCCGCAGGCGGACAGCACGTTCGGGTGCACCATTCCGCAGCCGAGGACTTCCAGCCAACGCGAGTTGCCGTCCTCCAGATCCCAACGAATGACCACATCGGCACCCGGCTCGACGAACGGGAAATAGGTCGGCTTGAACAGCATCTCGAAATCGCGCTCGAAAAATGCGCGCAGGAATTCCGACAAGGTGCCTTTCAAATCCGCAAAACTGGATGTTTCATCAACCAGCAGCCCCTCCACTTGGTGGAACATCGGGCTGTGGGTCTGATCGGAATCACTGCGATAGACCTTGCCCGGCGCAATGATGCGCAAGGGTGGCTGGCGGCCGTGCATGGCGCGAATTTGTACCGGTGACGTATGAGTGCGCAGCAAGCGCCCATCGCCGAAATAGAACGTGTCGTGCATCGCACGCGCCGGATGATGCGGCGGGAAGTTCAGCGCCTCGAAGTTGTGCCAGTCGTCCTCGATCTCGGGACCGTCGGCGACCTGATAACCCAGCCGCGCAAAAATCGTAGTGATGCGATCCAGCGCACGGGTCAATGGATGCACTGAGCCACGCTCGGCGTTTCGGCCGGGCAAGCTGACATCGATGCGTTCGGCGCCTAAACGCGCGTCCAGCGCGGCGTTTTCCAGGGTGTCCTTGCGATCAGCAATCAGATCGGTCAGCAACTGCTTGACGCGATTGACTTGTTCACCCTGCGCTTTTCTCTCCTCTGGCGCGAGTTTGCCCAAGGCTTTGAGTTGGTCGGTGATGACACCCGACTTGCCGAGCAGGCGGACGCGAATGGCGTCCAGTGCGTCCAGGCTGAGGGTGTCGCGGATCTCTGCGCTGGCGGCCTGCGCCAACGTTTCCAGTTCGCTCATGGCAATCAGCCACCTTTGAATAGCGACAAGCCTCATCGGCCTGTCGACGATGCGCGATCAACGCGCATCAGGGGAGTCCAGAAACGCATGTGGGGAAGAGCTCGCCCTTCCCCACATGCAAACTTCATCGTCGTTCTTGCTGACGATTGATCAGTCGCATCGCAACTCAGGCGGCCAGGGCAGCCTTCGCCTTCTCGGCCAATGCACCGAAAGCAGCGATGTCGTGCACAGCGATATCGGCCAGAACCTTGCGATCCAGACTGATATTCGCCTTGCTCAAGCCGTTGATCATGCGGCTGTAGGACAAGCCGAACTGACGCGCAGCGGCGTTGATTCGGACAATCCACAGGGCGCGGAACTGACGTTTGCGCTGCTTGCGGCCGATGTAGGCGTACTGACCCGCCTTGGTAACGGCCTGCTTGACGACGCGGAAGACCTTGCGGCGGGCGTTGTAGTAACCCTTCGCGCGGGCAATGATCGACTTGTGTCGACGACGGGCGGTAACACCACGTTTGACTCGTGCCATGACTGCTTTCCTCCTTACAGGTAAGGCAGCATGCGTTGGACGCGACCGGCGTCTTCAGCACGTACGTGGTTGGCACCGCGAAGGACGCGCTTACGCTTGGTCGACTTCTTGGTCAGGATGTGGCTCTTGAACGCGTGACCGCACTTGAACTTGCCGGAGGCTGTTTTCCGGAAGCGCTTCGCCGCGGCCCGATTAGTTTTCATCTTGGGCATGGGATGGACTCACATAAGGTTTATGTCACAGGAATACGCGGTGGCGAACCACACTTGAGGGGCGCATTCCGGCTTGTTGAGGCGATTTCGACATCACTGCCGCCATCGCAACTGGACGCAACGAACCTGCCGCTGCGTGGCATCTGCCAAACCATCCGCAGATCACCGAAACACGATTTTCCGAACCGGCAAAACCGTCACGTTCCGATGGCGAATGCCGAAACACCTGCCATCGGACTTGTTACAAAAAACAGAGACTGCCGCCTATTTCTTCTTCGGCGCGATCATCATGACCATCTGGCGCCCTTCCAAGCGCGCGCGCTGCTCAATGACGACTTCGTCACCCAAGTCCGCTTCCAGCTTCTGCGCCATCGCCAAACCCAGCTCCTGATGCGCCATTTCGCGCCCCTTGAAGCGGATGTTGACCTTGACCTTGTCGCCTTCCTCAAGGAAGCGTTTGAGGTTGCGCAGCTTGATCGCGTAGTCGCCCACATCAGTGGTGGGGCGGAACTTGAGCTCCTTGATTTCGACCTGCTTCTGCTTTTTCTTCGCAGCGTTGGCCTTCTTCTGTTGCTCGAAGCGAAACTTGCCGAAATCCATGATGCGGCAGACCGGCGGGTCGACGTTGGGTTGGATCTCGACCAGATCCAGCTCCAGGTCCATTGCCATCTTCAGGGCTTCATCGCGCGTCAACACGCCAACGTTTTCACCTTCCGCACCAATCACACGCACACGCGGCACGCGGATTTCGTGGTTCTTGCGGTTCTGCTTTTCAGTATTGATTCGCGTCTCTCCGTTCTATGTCACTGATCCGACTGACATCAAGCCAGCGGGCCATGCTCTGCATGCAGACGCTCAACAAGCGCAGCGAGCGGCAAACTGCCGAGATCCTCGCCCGAACGAGAACGCACTGCGACCAACCCGTTTTCTTTCTCGCGGTCGCCCACGACAAACAGGTAAGGGATTTTTTGCAGGGTATGCTCGCGAATCTTATAACCAATTTTTTCGTTTCTCAAGTCGGACTCGACTCGGAAGCCTTGTTGGACAAGGGTTTGCGTGACCATCTGCGCGTAATCGGCCTGTGCATCGGTGATGTTCATCACGACGGCCTGCACCGGCGCCAACCACACCGGGAACAAACCCGCGTGGTGCTCGATGAGAATTCCCAGGAAGCGCTCCATGGAGCCGACAATGGCTCGATGCAGCATCACCGGATGGCGCCGGGCACTGGTCTCATCCACGTACTCCGCGCCCAGCCGACCGGGCATCATGAAGTCGACCTGCATGGTGCCGACCTGCCAACCGCGTCCGATCGAGTCGCGCATGTGGTACTCGATCTTGGGGCCATAAAACGCGCCCTCGCCCGGCAGTTCCTCCCACGCCACCCCACAATGTGCCAGTGCCGCACGCAACGCGTTCTCGGCCTTGTCCCAGGTGGCGTCATCACCCAAGCGTGACTCCGGCCGCAACGCGATCTTCAGCGAGATATCTTCGAAGCCGAAGTCGCTATAGACCTTCATCGCCTGTTGATGGAAGGCGGTCACCTCGGACTCGATCTGGTTCTCGGTGCAGAAGATATGTCCATCGTCCTGCGTGAAGGCACGCACCCGCATGATGCCGTGCAGTGCACCCGAGGGTTCGTTGCGGTGGCAACCGCCGAATTCGCCGTAACGGATCGGCAGGTCGCGGTAACTGTGCAAACCCGAGTTGAAAATCTGCACATGTCCGGGGCAGTTCATGGGTTTCACCGCGTAGGTCCGCTTCTCGGACTCGGTGAAGAACATGTTTTCCTTGTAGTTGTCCCAGTGGCCGGATTTCTTCCACAGCGACACGTCGAGAATCTGCGGGCAACGCACTTCCTGATAGCCGGATTTCTTGTAGACCCCGCGCATGTACTGCTCCACGGTCTGCCACAAACTCCAGCCACGCGGATGCCAGAACACCATACCGGGAGCTTCTTCCTGCTGATGAAACAGGTCGAGTGCCTTGCCGATCTTGCGGTGATCGCGCTTTTCGGCCTCTTCCAACTGCGTGAGGTACGCCTTGAGGTCCTTGTCATTCAACCAGGCCGTACCGTAGATGCGCGAGAGCATCGCGTTGTTGGAGTCACCCCGCCAATACGCACCGGCGACCTTCATCAGCTTGAAGGCACGCAATTTTTCGGTGTTGGGCACATGGGGTCCACGACACAGATCGGTGAACTCGCCTTGGGCGTACAAGGACAGATCTTCGTTGGCGGGAATCGATTCGATGATCTCGGCCTTGTAGTGCTCGCCCAGACCACGGAAGAACGCCACAGCGTCGTCGCGGGACTTCACGCTGCGCGTCAACGGCAGTTTTTCACTGACGATCTTCTGCATTTCCGCTTCGATCTTCGGCAGATCGTCCGGGGTGAAGGGGCGCTCGTAGGCAAAGTCATAGTAGAAGCCGTTATCGACGACTGGCCCAATCGTGACCTGCGCACCGGGATACAGTCGCTGCACCGCCTGCGCCAGCAGATGGGCAGTCGAGTGACGCAGCACCTCCAACGCGTCTGGATGCTTTTCGGTGACGATTTCAAGCGCGACATCGTTGTCGATGCGATGACTCAGGTCGACCAACTTTCCGTCGACCTTGCCCGCCAAGGCCGCCTTGGCAAGCCCGGCGCCAATACTGGAAGCAACGTCTGCAACGGACAGCGCGGCGTCATAACCGCGAACGCTGCCATCGGGTAGCGTGATTTGAGGCATGGGATTTTTCTCTTGGAGTGTCTGAACAGGTCGTTCGGCGCTTCAGCGATCAGCAGCAAGGAACGACAGCAGGCGATTGCCGCCCGCAGGGTGTGTAATCAAGTCGTCAGCAGCGTGTAGTTGCCATGTCGCACACTCGATCTGCCGTGTTCGACGGCGATCACCTGTCTGGGGTGGGTGGAGCCAAACTAGGCGCGCGGCAGACCGCTGTCAACCGCGCAACGATAGCCGGGACAAACTTTCTCAGCGACGCGAGTCAGACAACTCCACACCGTCCAAGCCTTGCGCCAGCGTGTGCACGTCGCCGCCCTGCGCCAGCTTGATCTTGAGGCGCACTTCGTTGGTGGAGTCAGCGTGCCGCAGTGCGTCTTCGTAGGAGATTTCGCCCGCTTGATACAACTCGAACAGCGCCTGATCGAAGGTTTTCATGCCAAGGTTGGTCGACTCCTTCATGACTTCCTTCAGCTTGTGAATCTCGCCTTCGCGCAGGTAGTCCTGAACCAACGGCGTCCCCAGCAACACTTCCAGCGCGACACGACGGCCTTTGCCGTCGGGGGTTGGAATCAACTGCTGCGCCACCACACCCTTCAAGTTGAGTGACAAGTCCATCAGCAACTGGTTGCGCCGATCCTCGGGGAAGAAGTTGATGATGCGATCCATCGCCTGGTTGGCGTTGTTGGCGTGCAAGGTGCACAGCACCAGATGTCCGGTTTCGGCAAACGCGATCGCGTGGTCCATGCCTTCGCGCGTACGCACCTCGCCGATCATGATGACGTCGGGGGCCTGACGCAGGGTGTTCTTCAGCGCGTTTTCCCAGCTGTCGGTATCAATGCCGACTTCACGCTGGGTAATGATGCAGCCCTCGTGCTTGTGCACATACTCGATCGGGTCTTCGATGGTGATGATATGGCCGGACGAATTCTGATTGCGATAGCCGATCATCGCTGCCAGCGTGGTCGACTTACCGGTACCCGTCGCACCCACCAGAACCACGATGCCACGCTTGGTCATCGCCAGCGTCTTGCAGACCGGCGGCAGATTGAGTTCTTCGATGGTGGGGATCTTGGTTTCGATGCGGCGCAAGACCATGCCGACCTGGTTGCGCTGATAGAAGCAGCTCACGCGGAAACGCCCCACGCCCGACACACCGATGGCGAAGTTGCACTCGTGGGTTTTTTCAAACTCCTCTCGCTGGCCGGGCGTCATCACATTCAGCACCAGATCGCGACTCTGCTGCGGTGTCAGTGGCGTCTGGGTGATCGGCTGCAGACGTCCATGCAGTTTCATCGACGGCGGCATGCCCGACGTGATGAACAGGTCCGAAGCCTTCTTGTGGGCCATCAATTTGAGATAGCTGGTGAAGTCGATGCTGCTGTTACCGGCGGCGGGAGCATTCATTGGCGTGCGACCTGAAAAAGGAAATGAGCCTGGCGAAACGAGTCGGCGACCTCACCCAGCTTATTCGAAGAGGCGCTTGTCCTTGGCATATTCACGCGCATTGATGCGGGTGATCAGGCCACGCTTGACCAGATCCTGCAGGCACTGATCGAGCGTCTGCATGCCGTAGGTCTGCCCGGTCTGGATTGCCGAATACATCTGCGCCACCTTGTCCTCGCGGATCAGGTTACGGATGGCCGGAATGGCCACCATGATCTCGTGTGCCGCCACGCGACCACCACCGACCTTTTTCAGCAGCGACTGCGAAATTACCGCGCGCAGCGACTCCGACAACATCGAGCGCACCATCGGCTTTTCGCCCGCCGGGAAGACGTCGATGATGCGGTCAATGGTCTTGGCCGCCGAACTGGTGTGCAAGGTGCCGAACACCAAGTGGCCGGTTTCGGCCGCCGTCAGCGCCAGACGAATGGTTTCCAGGTCACGCAACTCGCCGACCAGAATGTAGTCGGGGTCTTCACGCAGCGCCGAGCGCAAGGCTTCGGTGAACCCGTGCGTATCACGATGCACTTCGCGCTGATTGATCAGGCATTTGTTGGAGGTGTGCACGAATTCGATCGGGTCCTCGACGGTGAGGATGTGGCCGTACTCGTTCTTGTTGACGTGGTCGACCATCGCCGCCAGCGTGGTGGATTTACCCGAGCCCGTCGGGCCGGTCACCAGAATCAAACCCTGCGGCTGCTCGATCAGTTCGCGGAAGATCTTTGGCGCGTGCAGGTCTTCCAGAGTCAGCACTTCGGAGGGAATGGTACGGAACACCGCACCGGCACCGCGGTTCTGGTTGAAGGCGTTGACGCGGAAACGCGCCAGCCCCGGAATCTCGAACGAGAAGTCACACTCGTAGAATTCTTCGTAGTCACGCCGCTGCTTGTCCGACATGATGTCGTAGATCAAGGCGTGCACCTGTTTGTGATCCAGCGCGGGGATGTTGATTCGACGCACATCGCCGTCGACGCGGATCATCGGCGGCAAGCCCGCCGAGAGATGCAAGTCAGAGGCTTTGTTCTTGACCGAAAAAGCCAACAGTTCTGCGATATCCATTGACGCAATCTCCCGTGTGTCTGACTAGACTGGCGCACATTGCACCGCAATCCACCCCTTTCGTCACGAGTATATATCCGGCTTTCCATGAGCATTGCGATGAACAGCGACAATCCAACAAGCGATGGACTGTCTTGGCGACTGAGCACTTTGCAACAACGCATCCATGCCGCTGCGCCCCATCGGCGCGTACAACTGCTCGCCGTCAGCAAGCTGCAGAGTCCAGAGGCCATGCGTGCGCTATTTGCGCTGGGCCAACGTGCCTTCGGCGAGAACTACGTGCAGGAGGCCGAAGCCAAGCATCGNNGACTGTTCGACTGGGTTCACAGCATTGATCGCGCCAAACTGATTGCCGCGCTGGCGAAGTACCGCGTCGGCAGGCCACCGTTGCAGGTGCTCATCCAGGTCGATATCGACGACGAAGACAGCAAGTCAGGCTGCCAGCCGGATCAGGTCACGGTGCTGGCCGAGGAGATCGTGCGGCAGCCCACCCTGTGCTTGCGCGGTCTGATGTCGATTCCTGCACCGGTTGCGGACATGGAAGCGCGGCGCGCCAGTTTTGCCCGACTGCGTGGTTTGTTCGACGCCTTGCGCAAGGACTTTCCCACCTGCGACACGTTGTCCATGGGCATGAGCGAAGACTTCGAACTCGCCATCGCCGAAGGCAGCACAATGGTGCGCGTCGGCTCCGCCCTGTTTGGCGCGCGGCCGACCTGACATCAACACCGAATTTGACGCCGCACTGGCGATGGAGCCGCACATGCGCAGCAACCCCCTTCACCACGCCCGACTGATCTTCATCGGCGGCGGCAACATGGCCCGCAGTCTGATCGGCGGATTGCTGCAGCGTGGCCATCAGGCCAGCGCCATCCACGTCGTCGAGCCCAATGCGCCGCTGCGCCAGGCATTGCAGAACGACTTCGGCGTCACCTGTCATGCCGACAACTCGAACATCCGCACCGACGCCGACTGCGTGCTGCTGGCGGTCAAACCCCAGGTCATGCGTGCCGTCTGCGAAGGCCTGCGCGACAAGATCGGCAACGCCGTGTTGCTGTCGGTCGCAGCGGGCATCACCACCACGCAAATCGCTGACTGGACCGGCTCATCCATAGTGGTCCGCTGCATGCCCAACACCCCCGCCTTGATCGGCGTTGGTGCCAGTGGCTTGTTCGCTGCAGCCAGCGTGAGCGAAGCACAACGCGCGCTGGCATCGCACCTGCTGGAAGCCGTCGGCATCGCGCGCTGGATCGAGGACGAAGCGCAGATGGACATCGTCACCGCATTGTCCGGCAGTGGTCCGGCGTACGTGTTCTATCTGGTCGAAGCCATGAGCGCCGCCGCGACGGAACTTGGCCTCAGCGCCGACACCGCACGCGACCTCGCCATCCAGACCTGCCTTGGTGCCGCCCGCATGCTCAGCGAATCCGACGAACCCGCCGACGCCCTGCGTCGCCGCGTCACCTCACCCGGCGGCACCACGCAGGCTGCTATCGAATCCCTGCAAGCCAACCACTTCACGCAACTCATCGCCACCGCCATCAACGCCGCCACCGAACGCGGCAAGACACTCTCGGCAGCGGCTGGCGCATAGAGATCGCGCGCAACGCCGTGTTGAGCGGCAGCGGGCCGAAAGTGGTTAATTAACACGTAGCCTCTCTCCGCAGGTCCGGTTGAGCGAGCACATAGTTAGGCACCGGTTTGCGGAACTGCTTGCGTGCAGACCTCAAGCACGCGGCCAGAACCGATATTACGCCCCTCCCAGACGGAGAAAGTAGCGCCTGGTGGAAAATGGGATAGCGCGGCACCTGGAGCCAAGAACTGCACCCCGAAAGTGCCAGGGCAGCCACCTGGATGCAGCCCGCCAATGGGGATAAGCCAACGCGCGGAAAAATGCGCGTCGCCGACACCGAGAACGCCTCTGTACTCGCCTGGAACGATAGACGAGAGGCGACCGCCACTCTCAGGCGAAATGAGCGCAATCTCAACTACGATCTCTGGGTGAACCGAAATCATAGAGATCGGGGCCTAACGCAAATTCAACTGCACCG
>DEHW01000242.1 GCA_002352135.1 Lysobacterales bacterium UBA2790 | reverse complement strand
GAAAGCGGTTGGGAATTGGGGATTGAGCCACTTCGTCGCCCGCGAATTCGCAAACGAGTCTACGTGGCGAGGCACCGACTGACCGTCGTTCTGGCAGGAAACAAGTCCACCGTGAAAGACTCGAAAAACCCGTGGGCAAGATCTTTTCGCAATCTCATCAATCCGCGCCACCCCCGTCCATCAAGAAGCCCTGCCATCCCGCCCACTTTGGACTGAAACACGCCGCGACAAAACGAGCTGATGAGCAGTGGAAGTGGGTCGTCTCGTCGATCCGCCCCTCCGCATGCGCCCCACCAATGGCGTCATCGCGGCATCGGTTTCCTGAGTCCGCGGCGTCACCCAAGCACGCGAAATGGGATCTGACGCTCAACCGCGTCCTGGTCGCGAAACTGGCGTGGCGACTGGCCGGTGGTTCGCTTGAACACCTTGGAAAAACCGAAGGCGTCCTGGTAGCCCACGGCCTGCGCCACCTGTTCCAGCGTCTGCCGCGTCTCGGCCAGCAGCTGCATGGCTTTCTGCATGCGCAGGGTACGCAGGTGGTTCAGCGGCGTGTCGCCCATGGCGCTGCGGAAGCGCTCGGCCAGCGCCGAGCGCGACAGGCCCACCTGCTGACCCAACTCGTCCAGCGTCCAGCCGTGGCCCAGGTTCCCGTGCATCAGCGTCAGCACCTGGCGGATCGGCCGGTCGGCGATGGCGTGGTGCCAGCCCGACAGACCGGGTTTCTCGCGCGCAGCAATTTCGCGCAGCGCGAAGGCAAACAGCGCATCCAGCAGACCGTGGGTAGCCGAGGTCGCGCCCAGCGCTTGGTCGCCCAGCTCACGGTCCAGCAGGCCGAGTGTCAGCGGCACCGCCGACAGCTGGGGCAGGCTGTGGCCGCGCACCACGAACCAGGGTGGCAGGCTGCGCAGGAAGGGGTGCAGCGGCGCGTGCCAGAGCTGATAGGCGGCGCTGATGACCTGGGCGGGTGCAGCCGGGTCGTCGGCAGGCGCGCCGTCCGGTACAGCGTCGACCAAGCCGCTGCCTGCGAAACGCGCGATCGGCACTGTGGTGCTGCGCGCCGGAGGTTCGCGGTCCAGCGAGAGCAGGTGCACACAGCCTCGCGCCATCAGCGCCAGGTCGCCGGGCTGCAGTTCCAGCGGCTCGTCAAGGTTTGGGGCATGCACGAAGGCGCGGCCGCGAGTGACCGCGTGCAGGCCGAAGCTGCGTTCGCAGGGAAAGCGCAGCGCTGCCTCGGACGTGAGCCCGTGCAGGTCGAGCAAGCGACGCCTCAACCCGGCGACTTGGAGGATGTCGGAGAGTATGTCCATGGGTGACATCTTACGGACGCACAGACATGAATGGTGGAATTTCATGCATTCCCGTTCCTATTCATCGGAAACACACTGGATTCCTTCCCAACACACACAGGAGATTCCCGATGACCACCACCCTCGTTACTGGCGCCAGCGGCCAGATCGGATCCGCCCTCGTTGACCAGCTGTTGGCGCAGAGCCAGACCGTGCGCCGCGCCACCAGCCGCACCCCCACGCAACCCGGCGAGGTGCAGCTCAACCTCGCCACCGGCGAAGGTCTGGTCGCAGCGTTCACCGGCGTCGACCAGCTGTTCCTGATGTGCCCACCCGGCCACGCCAACCAGCACGAGCTGCTGATCCCGGCCATCGATGCAGCCAAGATCGCTGGCGTGCGCAAGGTGGTGCTGCTGTCCGCGATGGGTGCGAATGCCGACGACAGCATCCCGCTGCGCCGCGCCGAGCTCCACCTGGAGCGCTCGGGCCTGGCCTGGAACGTGATCCGCCCCAACTGGTTCATGCAGAACTTCCACACCTTCTGGCTGCACGGCATCCAGACCGAGGGCCAGATCTTCCTGCCGGTGGGTGCCGCCAAGGGCAGCTTCATCGACACACGCGACATCGCCGCCGTGGCCGCGAAGCTGCTGTCGTCCGACGATTTCGTGAACGCCGCGCACGACCTCACCGGCAGCGAATCGCTGGACCACACGCAGGTGGCGGCCATCCTGTCAAGGGCGGCAGGGCGGACCATCGGCTACACCGACATCCCCGAAGAGGCGATGCGCCAGGGCCTGCTGGGTGCCGGTCTGCCGACCGACTACACCGAGTTCCTGCTGGTGATCCTGGGTGCATTCAAAGCAGGCTTTGCCGAGCGCATCACCGACGGCGTACAGCGCATCACTGGCAAGGCGCCGATCCGCTTCGAGCAGTACGCCCAAGATTTCGCCGAACGCTGGCGCTGAACGAATAACGATGAAGCGCAGGCCATTGATGCTTACCGTATCAATGGTCTCTCGGCACATTGGGCCAAGTACGCAGCATCGACAACACCTTCGCTGCGGCCAAATCAATCGTTGGAGTTACTGCTACCGGAGCGCAACCAAGCACCGCCAGGCGATGCCACTGCGACGCTTGACCGTCACTTCACCCGCGAAAAGTAGTTCCTGCGCAACGCAGGCTGACCTTGGGCGTTGAAGTAGGCGACGGTTTCGATCATCGACTGGTTGTCCGGATTGACGGCATAGATGCGCGTCGATACCGGATGGCCTTGATTAGCCAGTTGCATGATCAACACTTCCGGTCTGGGCAAGGTAGTCGCCGACATGTCGGCTTCGAAGTTGGGCGGGACGGCCGTTGGGGTGCCGTCCAGCGGGGTAACGCCTTCGGCCTGCAGTGGCGCACCCGTGGGATCGATGATGTCGACCTTGGTACGCAGGTGCGTCGCGTCTTCCTCCGAGAAGGAAATCGTAACGCTTTGCGGTCTGGCTTCGGGGGGCATGGTCAAGCGAGAGGTATCGACTTGCCACACGCCAACCACACTGGCCTGCGAGTTGGCGTCGGCGGCAAACGCCGACTGCGCGAGATAGGCGGCACTCAGGAGCAGGAATGCGCTGAATTTCATGGGGACCTCGAATGGATTGGCGTGGACGATCGGATCGCTGCGACGGGTTTCTCATGTTCTATGGACGGAGCACGCGTGTCTCAAGCCCCGCCCTTTGACAGGCAAATCTTGGACGGGTTCCACTCACNNGAACGGAATTCGTAGCCTTGGAATCGACATGGCGACCCATCCTTGCACTCGCTATGCAAGGTTGTTCCCAGCAGGGAAATGCTGGCACCCGTGCGCTTCGACACGCCCAGATAGCTGACCTCGTCACAGCTCACCTCACCCTCGGGGCACTGCGCTTCGATGGTGATGGTGAAGTTCGCTGTTTGCAGCGTACTGGCGTTGAGTGGACTAGCCATCAGCGCCAATAGACTGCAGGAAACTCGGCGCAGGGTTTTCGGAAGCCTTGGTTTTGACGTCGAGTTCTTCATCAAGGGCCCCTGCCAATCTGTTTGAAACCTTGTCATCGTTTCTCTACAGGCTGCCCGCCTCACGCACTCACGGATACACCAGACGCTTCACCAGGGTCAGCTCTCCCGCTTCGCGCATGGGGACAAAGAAGGTCTCGCGTTTTTCATTGGCGCTGCCTTCTTCGGTAATCAGGGTGATGCTGGCGGTGGTCAGGGCTTGTTGCTCGCTGGCGTTGCCGTCTTCGTCGTAGCTCCAGCCGCCGCCGAAGTAGTTGACGTAGACCAGATAGGTGCCGGGCAAGGGCGTCGGTGAGGCGAAGATTTCCGGGCCGTAGCCGCTGGTGACGTCGACATCCTGCGCGCCGCCGTTGCCAAGCACGCGATTGCCGTACCAGGCGTGTTCGCCGTCGGGGGTCACGACATGCAGGTCGAGGTCGGTGTTGTCGCTGTCCCAGCCCAGCACGATGCGTAGTTTGGCGGCTCGACCGCTGGATTCGCGGGCGTAGAACTGAACTCGGCGTGCGCTTTCCCCGGCGCGTATTTCGACACTGTTGCTGCCGGAAGGAAACAAGTAAGGCCGGTCGAACCGACCGTCCTCCTCGACACGCATCGGCATGGCGACGCCATTCACCACCAGGGTCGCTGGCCCCTTGGGCGCATTGGCGATACTGCCGCGAATGCGTGCGGCGTTGGGCTGGTCGTCGGGCGTGCTGACATTGTTGGCGGGGTAGCTGACGCGCTGACTGAAGGACACGCCTTCACTGCCGCCGGTACGCCAGCCGCCAATGGGCGTGTCCAGTTGGATGTCGGTGCTGACCGCCATGTCGCCCGCCTGCGCGTGCGCGATCAACGCGAACGGAGCGAGTAGAAGGGCAAGGTTGCGCGACAGCGGGCGGAACAGGGATTTGCTCACGTGGGCTTACTCCAGAATCAGACGGCGCGCCCAGGTCTCGACGAAGTCTTCGTCCAGACCATTGGGGTGCGCGGCAAAGGCGAGATGCAGATATTCGTGGGTGAGGGCCAGGCGATCCTGCTGACTGCGCAAGGGGCGCACATGCAGGCGCGCGCGGGCGCGGTCGGTGAACGGCTTGCCCGACAGCAGGCGGCAAACCTGCCACTGTGCAGGTTCTTCGTACCCAGGCACGCTGGCCATACGCGGTCGCCAGCGTGGCAACTGTGCCTGCAGCCAGCGTTCGGCATCGGCAAGGGTTTCGCATTGCGTCGCCGGATGTGCCCAGGTGGCGAGGTCGGCACGCGGAAAGGCGCTGCGCAGGATGGCGTCAAAGCGCTGACCGGTGCGTGCGCGTTGCATCGCGTCCTGCCAACTCAAGCGATTTTCGCCCGCCTGATCGAGATGAAAGAACACCGGTGATCCCGCTAGCACCCAATCGGCACTGAACGCCGTCGCGGCCCGAGCAGCGGCGCTGGGTGGTCGCGCGGCGACGCGCTGGGTGGCACTGCTGTCGTCGATGCGCAGGCAGCGATCCTCGGTCTGCGCCTGTTGCTGCAGATAGCTGCGAATGACGATGGCCAATGCACGCGCAGCTTCCACCGGCTCGCCAGCGGCTTCGCGCTCCAATACGCGCGCGACATAGTCCTCGCGACTCACGCGCGCCATCAGACGCGGCTGACCGTCCACGCTATCCAGCAGCACTTCGCCGCTGCTTTG
>DEHW01000158.1 GCA_002352135.1 Lysobacterales bacterium UBA2790 | reverse complement strand
TTTGTGACCTATTTCAGTATAGCCACGATCGGTGGCGGGGTCACCTGGCGGCAGGTCGCCGACGCCTTGCTTGCCCTGCAGGCGCGTGGCGTTCTGTCGCCGGTCGGTCAACGGCTCGTCGAAGAGGCGCGGCGGCGCGCGGCCAGCGAGCGATGAGCGACTGTTTCGTCCGCTACAATCGCGAAGATTGGTCGTGCGTCGAGCCCTTGGTCACCGCATTGCGTGCCGCGGGCGTGTCGGTACGGTGGGTCATCAGGACATCGGTGGCGGCGAGCGCTGGCGCGAGACAATCGCCGAGCAGCTCGACGCGGCTCGCTGCGTCGTCTGCTGGACGCACGCGTCGACCGGGCCGGACGGGGCTTACGTGCGCGAGGAGGCGGAGCGCGCCAAGACGCGCGGCGTTCTGCCGCCGGTGCGCCTCGATGGCGTGTAGCTGACGCGCTGCGCGCCGCAGACGCTGCGTACGCGGAAACCCCCCGACCTGATGTCTGCGCGTGATGGCAGGGGCTCCCTCTTTTCACCAACTGTGAGCGTGTCGCGGGGATGGCCAGCATGGTGGGTCGAAAAAATCTACCTGTGCGGGGTAAACCACTTGCCGTAGATCGTCTCGTACGTCCCATCCTGGTAGACCTCGAGCAGCGCCTCATTGATTCTCTTTCGCAGCGGGCTGCCTAAGGGAATCGCGATACCGTACATTTCTGGCATGAACACGCGACCGACGATCTGGAGCGCCCTCTGATTAGACTGGGCCAACCAATATTGCAAAGTCGGCGCGTCGAAGACGATCGCCTGCACCTCGCCCCGCGTGAGCCGGTCGATGGCGTCCGCCGCGTTGGTCACTTCGACGAATGGTATGCGGCGTTGCGTAAGGTAGTCGGCGGCGATGGTACCAGGCTCCGTTGCTACCTTCTTTCCGGGCAGATCGCCTGGCCCGGTGATGTTCGACCGAAGCCGTTGCACCGTCTGCGATGAAGTCACAGTGGCCGTCAATTGCGCGATCAGTACAATCCCCATCAGCCACACGCTTGCAATCACAAACCGCCTCAGTTTACCCGGTTCGCTGCGCTCGCCGTGCTCGCCGGTGGCGATGATCAGCATCGTGTTCCACATTTCTTCGCCGATTCCCGCTACGTATCCTTTGAAGCGATTGTGCGGGTGCCCGCGCTCGATGAACCAGAGGACGTTCGCCCATAGAAACATCAATACGATTGCTGCGACGAAGAGTTTGCAGATGGCCACCCAAGGTATTGCCATCAAGGTCACCAGAATTGGACTCTCTTCCTCGGCACGGACCATGATCTGCAGGCCGGAGTTGAAATAGGGCAGCGAAAAATCGATCTCTTGTTCGCGTTTCGGCGTCATCACGAGGGCAGAAATGGCCATGTCGGCATCGCCACTTCGTAGAGCTGCCAACTGCTCTTCGCGCAATCCAGCCTCTATCCACACAAAGTCGACGCCTATCCGGCGGGCAATTTCGCTCCACAGGTCTACGCTGAAGCCGGTCAGTTGCTCACCCCGTTTGAGTACGAAAGGCGCAATTTTGCCGGTCGCAACGCGCAGTGGGCCGGCCGCCGTCACCTCGGCGGCGAATGCCGGCATGACGCAAAGCGTCCCTAACATCACGGCAATGCCTGACAACCTGCTCATGAACGAGGATGTGCGTCTATCAACTGTTCGCCGGCTGCTATCCACTTTTGAGATCCTTTAAGCTGCGCCTCAACTGGATGTCTCGACGCAAGCTAAATTTTGCCTCAAGTGGCGCGGTTGCGACCACTGGCACGTAAATGCTTCTGATGACGCTTACTCAGCTCGGCCACGCTATCAATACCAGGAATAGCCGAGGAGCCGTCGATCGCAGCAAGATAGCGAGACCAGGTCGCCCCCAGACCGCCGACCACCACGATGTCGAAGACCGAACGTTTCATCAGGGTCGTTTGGCCACCGCGCTGTAGAGAGCCGGATGCGGCCCATCACTTCGTGTGCAGTCCCTTTCGCTTCCAACACCAATCCTCTCCCGTGGTTCCACCCACAACAACGGCGGACTGATCGCAAGCGCATGAACCGTAACGTGAGGCAGGGTCTCATTTAGGATGGCCGCCACGAGGTCGGGCGCCAGCGTGGTCTGGTGTCAGCGCGATTCAAGAGTTTCTGGTCCGATTGATCATCGTGCGAGTGGACGGAATTTTCTCGGCTTTGAGCTGCGGATACGCGCCGACGATCAGGGTTTGTTCGCGTTTGCACTCGCCGGCGTTGTCCCCAGTCCCGTTAATCGAGCCTGGTCGCCTGCGATAGCGCCTCGCTCAGTGGCGCTGGGCGTGCAGGGTGCCTCGCAGTTGCTCGAGCACCGGGCATCGTTCTTTGAGTCCCCTTGCTGCGGGCAGGGCCACACTCTCATCGCGCACGATTTTCTGCCGGTGAGAGCCGGGTAATCAGCCATCGCGGCGCGGTGAGTTGCCGGCATGCCTGCAGCGGGTCACCGCCTATGTTCACACCCCAGGCTGCAAGGTGACATCGACCTTGCGCGTTTGTGCCCCGCGCCGCAGTGTCAGTTGCACCACGTCGCCCATCCGGTAGTCGTCGACACGAGCCAGTAGCGTGGCCACGTCGTCCACCGGCTTGTCATTGATGGCGACAATGATGTCGCCCGGCACGATGCTGTGGGCACTGACGGTCACTCCGGCCAAGCCGGCCTTCTCGGCAGCCGATCCCGGCTGGACGCGCAGCACGAATACCCCTGCGATGCCCGTCGCTGCCGCTAGCCGCCGGTTGAGCGCCTCGTCGGCCTCGACGCCCAGTGCCGGGCGGATGTAGCGTCCGCTCTTGATGAGCTGCGGCACCACGCGCATCACCGTGTCTACCGGCACCGCAAAGCCGATGCCGGCGGACGCCCCCGAGGGGCTGTAGATGGCGGTGTTGATGCCGA
>DEHW01000160.1 GCA_002352135.1 Lysobacterales bacterium UBA2790 | reverse complement strand
ACGTAGGCAAGTCACGACGACTCTGGTCCTTCCGTGAGGGATTTGGTCGTGCGTAAGCTCTCCCGTCAAGCGGACAAGGGCTTCTTAGAACTCTCGTCGGCTGCTCGGGCTTTGTGTTCGGCCGGCGTCATCCCGCCGAGCGGTCTTGGGTGTTCATCGAGTGTGATGCGACGCGCGACGCGCGGTCACGCTGAGCACCCTACAATCGCACTTGCTACCCTCAGTGCCCGGCGCTCTCTTTTTCTCCCGCATGCAGTCTTCCCCTTCCGATGCCAATGCAGCAAAAAGTCCGGTATCGCCGCATCCAGATGCCCTCTGGCCGCCGCTGATCTATGCGGAACTGAAGGCCTTGGCAGCCCGCGCCATGCGTGGCGAACGCGAGTGTCACACACTGCAAACCACGGCATTGGTCAACGAAGCCTGGATGCGTGTGGTCGAACAGCATGCAATGGACCCGGCAAATCGCGCGCAGTACCTGTGCATCGCATCGCAAATGATGCGTCGGGTGCTGGTGGACCATGCGCGACGGCGGATGGCCTCCAAGCGACCATCCTCGAATGAGCGCATCGACATCGACGAAATCGACCTGCCGGAGACTGCGGTCGACTTCATCGACCTCGACAGTGCACTCGAACGCCTGGCGAGCGTCAGCATCCGCCAGGCCCAGGTCGTGGACCTGAAATTCTTCGCTGGGCTCGAACTGGAAGAAATTGCCGACCTGCTCGGCGTCGCGCGCCCCACCGTGATACGCGACTGGCGCATGGCGCGAGCTTGGCTGCAGCGCGAATTGGCGGATGATTAACGAGCGCTACGCGCGCGCCCAGGCCATCGTGCATGAAGCACTGGAGCGACTCCCGGATGAACGCGAGGCGTATCTGGAAGCCCGATGCGGCGTCGACGCCGATCTGCGCCGCGAAGTCGACTGGCTGATTGAAGCCGCCAGCGATACGGTGCTCGACAATGTGCCCGAGCTGGTCGCCCGGGCCACCGATCGCCTCACCCAGAACTTTCGCATCAATACGGCCTCGCAGGGCCACTATCGGCTGATCAAGCGGATCGGCGAAGGCGGCATGGGCGTGGTGTGGCTGGCCGAGCGCAAAGTCGGCGGCGCGTGTCAGCGCGTCGCGCTGAAATGCCTGCGTGCCGGCTGCCTTGGACAGCACACGCGCTTTCAAGAAGAGCAACGCATTCTTGCCAGCCTGAATCACCCGAACATCGCCTACCTGGTGGATGCGGGCATCGACGCGGAAGGCAATCCGTTCCTGGCCATGGAATATGTCGAAGGCGAGCGCATCGATCGCTGGTGCGATGCCAATGGCCTCGACCTGCGCGCCCGCGTCGCGCTCTTCCTGAAGGTCTGTGCCGCGGTGTCCTACGCGCACGAGCGCCTGATCATCCATCGCGACCTGAAGCCGGCGAACCTTCTCGTCGATAGCAGCGGCGAACCGAAGCTGCTGGATTTCGGCATCGCCCGCCTGCTGGATACCGACGCGATGCTCGCCACCTCCACTGGCGTCATGACGCCAGCCTACGCGAGCCCCGAACAGATCCAGGCGAATCCGCTCGGGACGGCGAGCGATGTCTGGTCGCTGGGTGTGATCCTCTACGAACTGCTGACTGGCACACGCCCCTTCGCGCACCTCGCCTCGAATCATGCGCGCGCCAGCGCCATCCTCTCCGGCGCTGTGACTCCGCCCAGCCGCCAGGCCACGGGCACCACCACATCGCAGCCGGGGGCGACTGCGCCGAAAGTGCCGGTAGTGGCAAGCCGGATCCCGGCCGATATCGACGCGGTCGTATTGAAGGCACTGCGCCTGGTGCCGGAACAGCGCTATGCCTCGGTGCGGGAACTGGCCGATGACCTCAGGAATTTCCTCGACGCACGTCCAGTCAAGGCGCGACAGGGCCGATGGATGTATCGCTCGCAGCTTTTCGTGCATCGCAATCGCTGGCCACTGATGGCAGCTGCGGTGCTGCTGGCCGTCATCACCGGTTTCACCTGGCGCACCCTGCGGGCGGAGCACGAGGCAAGGCTGCAGGCCGAGGTGGCCGGGCGCACCGCCGAGTTCCTGGTTTCCGTGTTTTCGCTGTCCGACCCCACGCAGGCCGAACGCCATGATTTCAGCGCACGCGAGGTCCTCGACCGTGGCCGGAACCGGGTCGACGAGGAGCTGGCCGATCAGCCGCTTGTGCGTGCCCGTTTGCTGGAGGCACTCGGCAACGCCTATCGCGGCATCAACGAAGGCAGCGCGGGAGCGCCCTTGCTGGAAGCCGCAGCGCAGCTGAATCTTGATCCTGCCGTGAACGATCCCATTGCCGCAGCCCGCAGCCTGCGCGCGAAAGCCAACAGCCTACAGACCACGCAGGGCTCCACCGAAGACGCCGAGGATGCCGCACGACGTGCATTCGATCTGATCAGCCGCCATGCAGACGGTGACCCGCTTCTGCTCGCCGATGCCTACGGCACGCTCGCACTCGCCCTCAATGCAAGCGGCAAGGAAAACCAGGCCATCCACGCGGCGCGCAAGGCACTGGCTTTGCGGGAAGCCGGCGGCGCCAACCTGCGAATGATCGCCAGAAGCCATGCTGACCTGTGTGCGGTCGTTTCAGGCACCGGCGAGTTCAGGAAGGCGCTGGACTACTGCAGACAGTCGCAAGCACTGCATGGCGAGGCTGGCACGACACGGACCAATGACTATCGACTGCTGCTGATCGAGCTCGGCAGCCTGCTGATGTACAGCGGCGAATATGAGGCTGCGACGAGCGTCGCGCGAGAGCGACTGGCGCTGACTTTTGAATTGTTCGGCGAAGGCAGCTCGGTGCTGGCCACCGACCGCGTCATGCTGGCCAGGCTCCTCGGCGACGCCGGGTTTTTCGAAGAGGCCGACGCCCTGTTCGCCAAAGGGCTGCCGGACATCCTCCGCCACAACGGTGCGCACAGCACGCAGTACGGAAGGGCGTTGTTCAGCGCCGGGCTGCTCGCGTATGAACGGGGCCAGTTCGATGCAGCCGAGCAACTGCTGCGCCAGTCGCACGACATCCAGGCTGCTGCAGTGGGAGAGCGAGACAGCCACCTGCTTCAGGTGATCCGTGTCGTGCTATCCACGACTTTGCTCGCCTCCGGAAACGCCAGCGATGAGGTCCGTGCATGGCTGGATTCCGTGATTGCCGTCCGCACCCAGTGGGATATCGCCGAGGGTCCGCTCGCCTATGCGCGCCTGCCGCTGGCGCACTGGCATGTGCTGCGTGGCGAGCATGAAGAAGCCACCAGGCTGCTCGATCAGGTCGAAGCCGTCGGCAGCCACGTCGAGCCGGAACTGCATGCCCGTGCCGCCGCGACCCGCGCAATGATCCTGCGCGCACGTGGCGATGCCGCGGGTGCGCTGCGCCTGGATCGATCGGCGTATGAGATCACCTCGCGCGACAGGGGCGCCGGGCACCCGCGCGCCGCGCGCTACGCGCTGACGTACGCCCGCGCGTTGCGGGAGGCCGGTGGGATCACCGAGGCCGAAGCCCTGGAACACGAGTACCGGCCACGGCTGGAGGCGGCCTACCCGCCGACCTCCGCATTCCGCCATCTGTTGCTGCCCCGTGCTGAGGCGCCGGCAAGCCCGCCCTGATGCGCTTGCACGACACCTGGGCGGGGCAGCCTTCGCTGTGCCTGCTCTGCGTCAGGGAAACACTGCGCGCGGAGCGGCGGCTGGTTACCTGGCGTGCCCCGGACATGGCCACCAAGTCTGAACGCGCCCGTCCTGGGCGTGTTCAGATACGGACACCGCAACCTGCTACGTGGCTCCTTACGGGAGGGACGACCAGGCGATCTTGCCGTCCGGATGAACTATTTGCAGTGCGCCGTTTGGCGCGAGGTTGAGCGTACTCCCGGATGGCTGCGCAACCGAAAATGCGGACCAGATGAATGCATCTCCGGCGCCTCGTGCGACCAGGTTGCCATCACTCTGCATGACCACCGTCTCGACTCCCTGGTATTTGTCGCCAATCACCGCGTTGAGTCCCCAGACATAGCTGCCGGCAGCATCGTAGACCACCAGATTGCCATCGCCTTGGAACTCCATGTAGTGAGCGCCGCTGTTCGAGGTATAGCGCTGGCCGCGAACGAGAGTCGTGCCGCCTGGTAGCGGAAATCCGCCTGCGAAGGCGGTGCCGCAGGGATTGTTGGCGTTCCAGCCGGGCGGCGACCAGCCTTCGAAAACGTGGTTCTCATCGCCATAGGCCGTGGCGCCGCCCTCGACCCTGGTTCCGTCGGCGCGGAACACCTCATAGGTACTCTTGCGCTGGAACAGTGCGGCATAGGTTCCCTTGGGGACCTTGTGCGTCTTCGTGATCGTCCGGGAGTTGATGGTCGTGCTCGACCCACCAAAGCCGAACGAGCTGCTGAACTCGGCAGTGACCGATGCCGTCACCGAACCGCCCAGGCCGATGGGCTCCAGAGACAGCTCAGCGCCCACGCTCGACGAAATACTCGACCCGAAGGATGCGGACCAATTGCTTTCCGTCTCAACGCCCACCTCCATGCTGACGCTGAACTCATCCGCTTCCGTTCCACGCACGGCGCAGCCGGTATTGTCGTAATCGTCAACCAGGACATACGAGACCGTGCGATTGATCGTGTAAGTCGGCGAGTTCAGCCATTGCTCGACATAGTCGTACAGGGGGTCGTCCACAACGAAGAACGGCACCGGATACTTCCGTGAGGTTGTGTGCCTTGCCGAGCCACCCTCCCATCTCGGACCCGTCAACTTTGGCCTCTCGATCTGGGAGGCCAGGTCACTGGGCAGCTCACCAAACGGATTCGCCAGGTTGTTGAACGAAAACGACAGGGCCCACGCATCGTTGATGTCCGGAGTCGATGCATCGTTGGTCGGCCAGAAACCGTTGCTGAGCATCACGAACGCGTTGGGCGTGCGCGGCCCCTTGTACGCGGTGCGCCACAGTCCGACGTCATGGTCGCCGCCGGATCCGGCGTCGTCCCAGATCGATGTCTGGTCCCATTGCGCGCGCATCACCACCGAACGACTGATGCAGCGGAAGGACGGATCGGAGGGATTGTCCGTGCCGCCAGGCGTGGAGATCGCGCCCAAGGCAACGAAGCCGCTGGGACACTCGGCAGCATAGATGGCAAGGTCACGATCAGCGCCCGTACCCGCATCGTCGTAGACCCATCCAAAGCGACTGGGCGCAGCGAGCAGCCGTTCGAACCCTGGCTTTGGCTTGATCACAATCGTAAACGGCGTACGCCTTCCGTCGATCTGATATCGCGGCACGGCGACATGCCCAAGGGTGTAGAAGCCCGCAGGCGCCTTGGGGCGAAGGATGGTCACATCGCGCTTGGCACCCGACCCTCTGTCATCCCAGACGTAATCGAAGTCCTTGATGATCTGGATGAAGAACTGGTCCGATTCAATGACGCCCGCCTGCGCCGCAGCAGTGGGTGAGTGGGCGGCGGCGATCAGAAGCGGAGCCAGGATTGCGAGCTTCGTGTTGGCTTTTTTCATGTGCGTCTCATTTCAATGGATTGGAAAGATGACCAAGGCCATCACGACCGCGATCGCAGTCGCCGCCCCAAGTCGTGCCGGTCTTTATCCAGAATCCGGCGGTGCACCCTGTCATCGGGACAGGCCTCGTCGTCCAACGCGCAACATGGCGGCGGAAGGGATCATCGTCCGCAACCGGCCATGCCTGCGCCACGGGCTTTCTATCAGTGCTCGGAGATGAGGTAGACCAGCTCATCGGTGGCGACGTCGACCGAACGCAACTGGCGTCCGGTCGAATCGACAAACCGGAACACGTGACCGGGGAAGGTGGCTTCCTCAGTTCGGCCCTTCGCGGGAATCTGTCGGAGCACGTTTGCCTGGCAGTCGAAGCCAATCCATTGCATGGAGATCGGTTCGTTGAGCAGGTTGACGAACTCGACGGTGAAACGGCCTTCGGTTCTGGGCGAACAGCGGCCTTCGGTGTACGGCTCGCCCTGCTCCGCCACGTGGGCGATCAGGCGATCGTCCACCACCAAGGCGAGGCTGTCGTCCGACACGACGAAGTGGCGAAGGGTCTGCTCGCCCGCACCGCGCACCCGAAAGATATGGCCGGGATGGGAGATGCCCTTTTCCCTTTGTCCAGGCGCCAGTACCGGGCCGCCGCCCTCTGCGCAGTCGAACTGCATCCAGTGGAAGCTGACGAGTTGGCTGGAGTTGTTGATGAACTCCACCTCCAGATCTCCCTGAGTCCCTGGCGAGCAGAGCTCCTCGCCAGCGCTGGCAAGTGCCTCGCTGCCATGGGCGCCCAAGCCGATTGCCGCCGACAGTGCCAGGTACTTCGGCGCGAGCGACGAAGGCCGGCCAAATCGGATCCTGACCGCGTTTTCCGGATGCGCGGCTTCACGCGCGCGCGCGCCCGAGATCCGACCCTCGGGCACGCATTTAGATTGTGTCTCTCCACACGGTTTGTTCATTTTCGACCCCTGTTCCTATTGCGTGATTCACCCCAAGCACCTGCACCCGTCGTTCGACGCGTTGCAAGAACCTGCGGCACTCCCTACAAACGCGTAGAAGCGCTTCGGGAAGGATCATCACGTCCCTCTCGGATCGTAGACCCCGCTTGATTCGGGGGTTCTACCCCGATATCACGGACACTTACGAGAAGGCCGATTGAGGCCATAAGGAGTGTTTATGTCGAAGCGAAGGAAGTTCAGTGCGGAGTTCAAGCACGGTGCCGTTGAGCAGACCAAGCAGTCAGGCGTCAGTTGCGCTCAAGTGGCGCGGGAGTTGGGGATTCGGGAGAACCTGCTGACCCGCTGGAAGCGGGAAGCGCAGAGCCCCGGCAAGGTGGTCTTCGGCGGCAGCGGGACGCCGCGTGACGAGGAACTGGCGCAGCTCAAGCGCGAACTGGCTCGGGTGAAGAAGGAACGGGATTTTTTGCGAGAAGCGGCGACGTTCTTTGCCAAGGGGTCATCCTGAGGTATCAGGTGATCGAACGTTGCCGCGATGAATTTCCGATTCGGTTGATGTGTCGCTGCCTGAAGGTGTCGGCCAGCGGCTACTACGACTGGCGCAAGCGGTTGCCGTCTGTCCGGGCGTGTGACAACCAGCGTCTGCTCGGGCGGATTCGCGAGCTGCACGAGGACAGTCGGGGCACCCTGGGTGCCGGTCGCATGCACGAAGATCTGGTCGAAGAAGGCGCGCGCACCAGTCTGAACCGGGTGGCACGACGGATGGCGGCCCATGGCCTGCAGGGTTGGCCGCGCCCCAGGCGCCGTGGTCAACGCGGCCGACCGGCGCTGACGCCTCCGGGCGTTCGCAACCTGCTGGAGCGGGACTTCACCGCATTGGAGCCGCAAACCAAATGGGTAACCGACATCACCGAGATCAAGACCGGCGAAGGCAAACTGTATCTGTGCGTCGTGCTTGACCTGTTCGACCAGCGGGTCGTGGGCTGGTCGATGCACCACCGGCAGGATCGGCAGATGGTCATTCGGGCCGTGCAGATGGCGGTCTGGCAGCGACAGGGGGCCGAGCCGGTGATTCTGCATTCTGATCGCGGCAGTCAGTTCCGAAGTGGGGAGTACCAGAACTATCTGAAGGACAACGGACTGGTTTGCTCGATGAGTGCGGTCGGCCACTGCGGCGACAATGCGGCCTGCGAAGGGTTCTTCGGCCTGCTCAAGCGCGAGCGTGTCTATCGCACAACGTACCCGACACTCGATGCGGCAAGAGCGGATGTGTTCGAATATATCGAGCGGAGCCACAACCGCCGAATGCGGCGAAGAACGGCAAGACAGGATTTGAAGTTTTCCACCCTTTCACAACCGTCGGTGGTTTCGGGGTAGAACCCGAGCTGATGTCCGTGAGGCTTGCATGAATATCCGACTGCACAAGAACGCACGCAGCACCCCAGCGATTCGACTTGAAATCCAGCGCTCCACGGAGAGCGACTACGCCCTGGCGGCGCGCTTGGGATTGTCGCGGGACACCGTTCGCAAGTGGCGCAAACGCGATACGCAGCAAGACTACAGCCATACCGCCCATCAGCTGCAAACGACGTTGAATGCGGGTCAGGAAGCGATTGTGGTGGAGCTTCGCAAGACTCTGCAGCTGTCTTTGGACGACTTGCTTTCGGTGGTCCGCGAGTTCATCCACGCCGACATGAGTCGCTCCGCGCTGGACCGTCTGCTGCGTCGGCGAGGCGTCTCCCGATTGCCGGTGGAGGCACCCAGCCCACGCCCCACGGAGGCCTTCAAAGCCTACGCGCCGGGCTTTCTGCACATCGACGTGAAATACCTGCCACAGATGCCCGATGAGTCGGCGCGGCGCTATTTGTTCGTGGCGATTGATCGCGCCACACGCTGGGTGTATGTGGAGGTTCGTCCGGACAAGACTGCCGTGACCGCGCGGCGTTTCCTGAAAGCCCTGCACCAGCATTGTCCGATCAAGATCACCCGCGTGCTGACCGACCACGGCAAGGAGTTTACGGATCGTCTGTTCGGCCAGCGAAAGCGTGCTCAGAGCGGGCAGCATGAGTTTGACGAGCTCTGTCTGGCACTCGACATCGAGCACCGTCTTACCCCTCCGCGAAGCCCTCAAACCAACGGCATGGTCGAGCGATTCAATGGCCGAATCTCGCAGGTCCTGAACACGCATCGCTTCCAATCCGTCGAAGCCATGGAGCAGACGCTGTTGCGCTACGTCTGGCTCTACAACCAGCACTTGCCACAAAAGGCACTCAACCACCGCACCCCGATTCAGGCCATGAAACAATGGCAGTCAACCCACCCCGAACTCTTTAATAAAGTTGTTCGTGATCGTGCGGGACCTGACACTTAGGAAAGGACTTTATTCCCCAGGAAAGGACATTATGCCCTAGCTACAGAGGATGGGATCAAGTCCCCTGCTCTACTCCACCGTCACCGATTTCGCCAGATTCCTCGGTTTATCGACATCCGTTCCTCGGGCACAGGCGGTGTGGTAGGCGAGTAACTGCAGGGGGACGACGTGGAGGATGGGGCTGAGGGCGCCGTAGTGTTCGGGTAGGCGGATGACGTGGACGCCGGGGCTGTTTTCGATGTGGGTGTCGGCGTCAGCGAAGACGTAGAGCTGGCCGCCGCGGGCGCGGACTTCCTGCAGATTGCTTTTCAGTTTTTCCAGCAGGTCGTCAGCGGGGGCGATGGTGACGACGGGCATTTCGCTGTCGACCAGGGCCAGCGGGCCGTGTTTGAGTTCGCCTGCCGGGTAGGCTTCGGCGTGGATGTAGCTGATCTCTTTCAGCTTGAGCGCGCCTTCCAGGGCAATCGGGTAGTGCCGCCCGCGACCGAGGAACAGGGCGTGTTGTTTGGGCACGAAGGCTTCCGCCCAACTGATCACTTGTGGCTCCAATGCCAGCACGGCCTGCACGGCGGCGGGCAGGTGGCGCAAGTTGCGCAGTGCGGCTTCTTCGCCCTTCGCGGGCAGCTTCCCGCGCAGCTTGGCCAGCACGAGGGTGAGCAGGAACAGGGCGACCAATTGGGTGGTGAAGGCTTTGGTGCTGGCCACACCGATTTCCACGCCGGCGCGGGTGATGAAGGCCAGCTCGCACTCGCGCACCATGGCGCTGGTGGCCACGTTGCAGATCGTCAGGGTGCGGGTCATGCCCAGACTACGGGCGTGTTTGAGGGCGGCCAGGGTGTCGGCCGTTTCGCCACTCTGGCTGATGGTGATGATCAGGGTGCGCGGGTCGGGCACGCTTTCGCGGTATCGGTATTCGCTGGCGACTTCGACGGTGGTGGGAATGCCGGCGATGGCTTCCAGCCAGTAGCGCGCGGTGCTGCCTGCGTAGTAACTGGTGCCGCAGGCGAGGATCAGCACGCGGTCGATGTTGGCGAAGATGTCGGCGGCGCGTTCGCCGAACAGGCTGGGTGCCAGGCCGCCCACGCCGTCCAGGGTGTCGGCGATGGCTTTGGGTTGCTCGAAGATTTCCTTCTGCATGTAGTGGCGGTACGGGCCGAGTTCGGCGGCACCGCTGTGGGCGTTGACGGTGCGCACCGGGCGCTCGACGGCGCGGAAGCGACCCGACTCGTCAGCGTGGCTGATCCACACTTTGCCGAGCTGCAGATCCACCACGTCGCCTTCTTCGAGATAGACGATCTGGTCGGTCACGCCGGCCAAGGCCATCGCATCGCTGGCGAGAAAGTGATCGCCCGCACTGTCGCCGCTGCCGATGCCCAACACCAGCGGCGAGCCTTCGCGCGCGCCGACCACGCGATGTGGTTCATCCCGGCAGAACACGGCAATCGCGTACGCGCCGCGCAAGCGTGGCAGCACGCGCTGCAGTGCATCCAGCAGGTCGCCGTCATAGGCCTGATGCACCAGATGGGCGATGACTTCGGTATCCGTTTGGCTGGCGAAGACATAGCCCTTGGCCTGCAGTTCGGATCGCAGTTCGTCGTGGTTTTCGATGATGCCGTTGTGCACCAGAGCAATCCGTCCGCTCTCGCCCACTTCCGTACCGGGACCGGCGGAAAAATGCGGATGCGCGTTGTGTACGGCGGGTGCGCCGTGGGTGGCCCAGCGCGTGTGGGCGATACCGGTGCCTGCCGCGATGCGGTCTTCGGCGACATTGGCTTCCAGCTCGGCGACGCGACTGGTGCTGCGCGCGCGCTTCAAGCCGCCGTCCTGATGCACGGCCACGCCACAACTGTCGTAGCCGCGATATTCGAGGCGCTTCAGACCTTGCAG
>DEHW01000133.1 GCA_002352135.1 Lysobacterales bacterium UBA2790 | reverse complement strand
GCTTGCGAGCGCAGCAGCACCGATTCCAGCAGCGCCGCGTCTTCGCGCTTGCGCACCTTGCGCAGCAAGGCGGTGTAGTCGGCAGGCGTCACCTCCGACCAGGCAGGCAGGCGCAGGCCGAACTGGCGCAGGAACTCCAGGAGCTCGGCGTACTTGGATTCCGGCGGCTTGTCGTGAACACGATATGGCGCGGGAATCTTCTTTTTCAGCAGGAACTTCGCGGCCTCGACATTGGCCGCGATCATGCATTCCTCAATCAGCTTGTGGGCATCGTTGCGCTCCTGCATGGCCGCTTGCACGACCTCGCCCGACGGCCCCAGGCGGAACTCCACTTCACCGGATTCAAACTCGATGGCACCGCGCGCATGCCGCTGCTGCTCCAGCACGCGATAGAGGGCATGCAAGGTTTCGATGTGCGGCAACAAGCTGCCGATCTGCGCGCGGGCAGCCTCGTCGTGCAGACCGATCGCCGCCCACACTTGCGTATAGGTCAAGCGCGCATGCGAGCGCATCACCGCCTCATAGAACGTCGACTTGCTGACTTCACCCGCATGGGTGATCCGCATGTCGCAGACAAAGCACATGCGGTCGACATTCGGATTCAGAGAACAGATGCCGTTGGAAAGCGTTTCCGGCAGCATCGGCACCACGTAACCCGGAAAATACACCGAGGTCGCGCGGTTCTGCGCTTCACCATCAAGCGACGTTTCGGGCCGCACGTAATGCGACACGTCGGCAATCGCGACCACCAGACGATAGCCGTTACGGGTCGTCTCGCAGTACACCGCATCGTCGAAATCGCGAGCCGTCTCGCCGTCGATGGTCACCAAGGGCATATCGCGCAAATCGACGCGTTCACCCAACTCGGCGGCGGCAATCTGCAAGGGCACATTGGCCGCCTGCTCCAACACCGCCTGCGGCCAGACGTTCGGAATGTTGTGGCTGTGAATCGCCATCTCGACCGCGAGCGAGGGCGTGAGCGACTCGCCCAGCACGGTCAGAATCCGCCCCAAAGGCAGACGATTCGGTGCTGGTGGCTGAGTGACTTCACACACCACGATCTGTCCCGCACGCGCCGCACCGCGTGCATGCGGCGGGATCAGCACGTCATGCTGCAGGCGGCGATCATCCGGTGCCACGCTGGCGATGCCATCGCTTTCCTGGAATCGCCCAACCAGTCGCAGCGTTTTGCGCTCCAGCACTTCGACAATGGCTCCTTCCGGACGACCGCGTCGATCCAATCCGGTGACACTGGCCAGCACGCGATCGCCGTGCATGACTTGACGCATCTGCGCTGGCGGCAGGAACAGGTCGTCTCCGCCCGCATCGGGCTTGAGAAAGCCGAACCCATCCGCATTGGCAAGCACCGTGCCCGCCACCAGATCAAGCTTGCGCGCCACGGCATAGCCACCGCGTCGGTTCATCAGCAGTTGCCCGTCGCGCAACATCGCACCGAGGCGTTTGCTGAGTGCCTCGAAACGATCTGGCGCGGACAGATTCAACTCATGAGCCAGGGTTTCCGCAGACATCGGCTCGCCGTGCGCTTCCAGGTGCGCGAGGATCGCCTCACGACTGGCAATCGGGTTGGCATAGCGCAGGGCCTCACGCTCGGCCAATGGATCGATCGGTCCACGCGGTGCAGCTCGCCCGACACGAGGCGTCTCCTGCAATGTTGGCGTCGGACCGAGCCGCGCATGCGGAACAGGAGGCAGATCGGGCAACCATGGTGCCGGTTTGCCCGATTTGCGGGGAGCCCGTGCGCCGGTTGGCGTCGAGGAACGCTTGCCGCCCTTTGGCGGCGGAGTGGATTTTTTTCGCATCCCGGCATGTTACGCGTTAAGCCAAGGCTGCAGGCGTGTCGGCCATGCACGTGCGCAGCGCCCACCTCGGCATTCGCCGCACCATTGACAGCCTCGCCGCTCATCCGTAAAGTGCGCGGCTCGTTCTGGGCCGCGCCCAGACGTTTCACACCTGCCCAGGTGGCGGAATTGGTAGACGCACTAGTTTCAGGTACTAGCGGGGCGACCCGTGGAGGTTCGAGTCCTCTCTTGGGCACCAGATAAAAACAACAAACCCCGCCTCGTGCGGGGTTTGTTGTTTTCTGCGTCTGGCAAGGCGTTCGAGGCGCTTACTCGAAACCACTGCCGAACACCTGCACGGTCAGGCCGCCGTAGAGGTTGATGTCGTAGATATTGTTGGTGAGATTGCTGTCGACGCTGGTGCTCGACGCAAATCCGTTGATCGTGCGGAAGCCAACGTACCGGTCCAGCGACACGCCGCAGAGAATCGCTGCCCCCACCGCCAAGCTGGCCTGCGGACTGCTGGGCTGACAACTGACCGTCGGGTGCAAGGCCGAAGGCAAATTATTGAAGCCACAACTGACGTTCTGCGCGATGTTCGGACCGGCGTTGTAACAACGCACCTGGGTTCCCACGCGCCCGGGCGGCGGCGGCGCGGGCGTGGTGGGCGGCCCAGCCTGAAGATCGGCAACCGGCGTTGCACTGACAGGACTGACCTGCAGAGCCAGATAAGGATACGTCCACGGATCAACGCTATCGCCCTGAATCGACTGGATCGGCGCGTAGGCGCGATACGCCGTACTGAATCCATCCATGGTGACCGTGCTGACCAGCGGGATCAGGAACTCGTAACCCGCCTGACTCCCCATCGGCCACGTCGTTTGTCCGGGCCGTTGCGCGTCACGGCGATCCAGAAAGTAGGCGCTGCCATTGCCGTTGGGAAGCGTCACGATGCTGTAGGGGTTACCGCTCGCCGCAGGCTGCGGACAGCCAAAAATGCGCAGACTGGCACCAAACGACACGTCGGTGATCACGGTATTGGTGAACTCGTACTGCGTCGTACTGCCATCCATGGGCCGATAGAAGCAACGCACCGGGGTAGTCGCGTTGGCGACAATGCTGGTGCCCGCTGGCGGAATGAAGTGCACGGCCATCAAACGCCCGGCGGCCGGTGAGGCAATGCCATTCATCACCACGCTGACGTAGAAGATCTGGTTGACCTCGGGCTGTGGCGGACTGGCGATGTAGGCCTGCGAGACGTAGTAGCCAGTGCCATTGGGCATATAGCCCAGCGTGAAATCCCAAGCCGGGGTATAGACCAGTGAACCAGATCGCCACTGGACCTGCTGGGCAGACAGCGAGCTGGACAGAAGGACGAGGCAGAACAACAAGCTGAGGTGCCGCATGAATGGCTCTCCGAAGATGGGCTTCGCAAGCCACAACGAAGAAGTCCGCCGCAACGTGTCAAAAAACAAAGGCCCGCAGCGCGGGCCTTTGTAACGACATCGTTCGACGTTCCAAGGACTCAGTGCTGCACACCACCTTCGCCGTGAACATGGCCATGTTCCAGTTCCTCGGCGCTGGCTTCGCGCACTTCGACGATTTCGATTTCGAAGCTCAAGGTCTTGCCCGCCATCGGGTGATTCATGTCCAGGTCGATCACCGACATGCCGATCTTGTGCACGACCGCCGGGCGCTGACCTTCCCGCGTCGGCACCAACACAACCTGTCCGACGCCCGGCACCTGACCTTTGAAGTGTTTCTTTGGAACGCGCTGAATGAAACCCTCGCGGTATTCGCCGTAAGCTTTCTCCGGCGGGATGGTGATCTCGAAAGTCTCGCCTTGCGTACGCCCAGCCAGCGCTTCATGCAGTCCCGGGATCATTCCGCTCTTGGCGTAAAGAAAGCTCAACGGCTGGCCTTCACGCGAGCTTTCGATGCGGCCACTGGCCTGGTCGGAAACCGTGTAATGCAGACGAACCACACTCTTGTCATCGATATTCATGGGCGTTTTCCAGTCATGCAGCGGCCAAACAGGCCAAAATGAGCGCCGCAGGATACCGGCGTGCAGCGATGTCGTCACCTTTGGCGCACGCATCCATTGAGGCAACCAGAACCATGTGGCAACCCAATTGCAATCATCTGCGTGGTATCGGTGGCGCGCTTGCCCTCGCCCTCCTGGTCGCCTGCGCGAGCCGACCCGCCGTCATCGAGCCACCACCTGCGGCGCCGGGCAGGGTGCCGGATCGAGCGCCCTCCAGCACTTCGTGGCCCGGCAACGAAGCCATGTTCATGGCCTTGTCGCTGGTCGGCACACCCTATCGATACGGTGGCAACACGCCCGAATCGGGCTTCGACTGCAGCGGACTGATCGGTTATGTGTTCCGGACCAGTCTGTCCTTGGTACTGCCGCGCACCACCGGCGCGCTGTTCCAGGCGGCAGGAGAGCAGATCGCACCCAGCGAGCTGCGCACCGGCGATCTGGTGTTTTTTGGCAGCCGTCGTGATGTCTCGCATGCAGGCATCTATGTGGGCGAGTCGCGCTTCGTGCATGCACCAAGCAGTGGCGGCACCGTGCGCTTGGACCACTTGGACTCGGCGTACTGGAAAGCACGTTTTCTGGGTGCGCGGCGCGTCTTGCGTTGATTGGCAAGCGACTCTGAAACTGAACCGGACGCTGACATTCGGCAAACCCGCCCGATTCGTGCGTGACCTGCGGACCATAGTCGCGTAACCTTCGCCCCGCTCTGGCTCGGCCTTGCGCTCTCCCAGGACGCCTTCGCGCTGTCCCGCCGCCGCACTTCTCGCCAGACGCGGCCATTCCGGCCCGCTTCACCTCACCGTTGTCATCGCGTGGATTTTGGGAGCGCGGTGACCCAAGCATTGGAAAATCCATGTCTTTCGAATCCCTCGGACTGTCCAGTCCGTTGCTGCGCGCGCTGTCCGACCTCGGCTACACGCAACCCACTCCGATCCAAACTCAAGCCATCCCCCACGTACTACACGGCAGCGACGTGCTGGCGGGCGCACAAACCGGGACCGGCAAGACCGCCGCCTTCGCCCTGCCCATGCTGCAACGCTTGGCCGCCAACGCGGGTGAGCGTTCGGGTTCGCGCCGCGTGCGCGGCCTGGTACTCACACCAACACGCGAGCTGGCCGCACAGGTGCAGGAAAGCATCCGCGAGTACGGTCGCCATCTGGGCCTGCGTTCCACAACCGTCTTTGGCGGCGTCGGCATGCAGCCGCAAGTGGAAGCACTGCGCCGCGGTGTGGACATTCTGGTCGCGACGCCCGGACGCCTGCTGGATCACCTCGGCCAGCGAACACTCGACCTGTCGAACGTTGAACTGCTCGTGCTCGATGAGGCCGACCGCATGCTCGACATGGGCTTTCTGCCCGCCATCCGCCGGGTGCTTTCCGCCGTTCCGCGTGAGCGCCAGACCTTGCTGTTCTCAGCCACCTTCGCTGACGAAATCAAGGCATTGGCCCAGCAGTTCCTGCGCAACCCGGTGGAAGTCCAGGCCGAGGCCAAGAACAGCGCCGCGCATACCGTCGAACATCGCGTGCATCCTGTCGATGCAGCGCGCAAGCGCGACCTCCTGCTGCATGTGCTGGCCGAAGACAGTCGTCGTCAGACTCTGGTGTTCAGTCGCACCAAACACGGTGCCGACAAGCTGGTGAAGATTCTCGAAAGCGCCGGCCACAAAGCCGCTGCCATTCACGGCAACAAGAGCCAGGGCGCTCGCACGCGCGCGCTGGCAGACTTCAAGAGTGGTCGCATTGTCACCCTGGTGGCCACCGACATCGCCGCACGTGGCATCGACATCGATCAACTGCCCGCGGTCATCAACTACGACCTGCCGATGGTGGCGGAAGACTACGTCCACCGCATTGGCCGGACCGGTCGCAACGGCGCGACCGGTTTCGCCATCTCGCTGGTCAGCCAGGAAGAGTCCGGTCAACTGCGCGACATTCAGAAGCTGCTCAATCGCGAGATCCCGCGCCACGAGATTGACGGCTTTGTGCCCACCCTGCCATTGAAGATGACCGGCCCCGCGCCGAAGGGACCCGCTCGCGGCAATCAGCGCCCACCGCAACCGCGCCAGCCACGCAGTGCGCCACCACGCAACAGCACGCATGGACACGCCAGTCGCGGCCGTGCGCCCAGTGGAAAACCGGCAGCGCGACCGCGCTTCGGCCAAGGTTGAGCGGATCGCGAATTGCCCGCACGAAGACAACCCACATGACGCGCCACGCGGTCACCCACGCACGGCGAGCAATGCACTGTTGATCCGCGGAGAATCATCGACGATCCCACGGTCCGGCTAGTCCGGGCCGTGTCATTGGTGAAGCCCCCGGCTTGTCCGGGTCGAGTCATTCGTCAACTGCCCGGCTTCTCTGGGCGATGTCACAACCAAACTGCATCGCCGCTCCTATACTCGTGATTCGCAGCCTTTGCCGGGAGCATGCATGTTTCGCCTTTTGCCAAAGTTCCTCGACAAACGCCTGCAATCGCTGCGGTTTCCGCATCTTTTCGTATTGACGGCCTTCTTATGGCTGATCAGTGTGCTGGTGCCCGATCCACTGCCCTTCGTTGACGAACTGCTGCTGACCTTCGGCACGCTGACTCTGGCTGCATGGCACCGACGGCGAGAACCGCACGGTGACGCAACAGTGCGCCATGTGGATTGACAGCCACTGCCATCTGGATGCGCCCGAGTTCGACGCGGATCGTGATCGGGTCATCGCTGAGGCCCGTTCCGCTGGCGTGGAAGCGCAAATCCTGCCAGCGATCCGCGCCGCGAACTGGCCTCACCTGAAAGTCCTTTGCGACGGTCATCCCGATCTGTTTCCCGCCTACGGCCTGCATCCGATGTTCCTGGCCGATCACCGCCCCGAACACCTGCCTCAGCTCCGCCAATGGGTCGAGCGCGAACGCCCGGTGGCGGTCGGCGAATGCGGCCTCGACTTCTTCGTCGACGGACTCGATCCCGAGACGCAACGCGACTTCCTGCGCGGTCAGCTGGACCTTGCTGCGGAGTTCGACCTGCCAGTCATACTGCATGCCCGCCGTGCCGTGGATGCCCTGCTTGTTGAACTTCGCCGATACGGCGGTCGCTTGCGCGGTGTCGTACACAGCTATTCCGGCAGCGAAGAACAGGCACAACAACTGTTCAAACTGGGCTTCTGCCTTGGCATCGGCGGGCCGGTGACCTATGAGCGGGCCCAGCGTTTGCGCCGACTTGTCGCTCGTATGCCGATCGAGTTTCTCGTTCTGGAGACTGACGCGCCCGATCAGCCGCCCGCCTGGAGTCGAGGAACGCGCAATACGCCGGGCCATTTGCCGGACATTGCCGAACAGGTGGCCCTTCTGCGTCACATGGACATCGTCAGCCTGGCCAGGGAAACACAGACCAACACGCGGAACCTGTTTCGCCTTCCGATCCGTTGACCCTCCACACTGACCGCAAAAAGCAACAGGCGCATGTTGCCATGCGCCTGTGCCGTGCTTCCCTTGCATTCCCCTGACCCGCGCCATCCATTGCTCGGGCGATGGCGCCATCCTCAGCGCTTGGACTGGCTGTGACGCCGATGACGCCCATTGGCGAACATCAGCTCAGAAACCCGCTCGCCCAATCCATCTCAATCGTCGCAGTCCTCGTCACCGTCTTCGCACTCTTCTTCGTCTTCATCGCCATCGTCACCGCAGTCGTCACCGTCTTCGCAATCTCCGTCCTCATCGCCGTCGTCATCACCACCGCAGTCATCGCCTTCCTCGCAATCGCCGTCGCCGTCGCCGTCGCCGTCGCCATTGCCATCACCATCACCGCCGCAGTCGTCTCCTTCCTCGCAATCGCCGTCGCCATC
>DEHW01000097.1:20727-23001 GCA_002352135.1 Lysobacterales bacterium UBA2790 | reverse complement strand
TTGAGTTCAATCCAGTCGAGTTGGTCCTGGCGCAATCCCGCCTGTCGCAAAACCTTCGGGATTGCCTCTTTCGGGCCAATGCCCATCACATCCGGTTTGACGCCGGCGACGGCGAAGCCGACAAAACGTGCCAGTGGCGTCAAGCCAAACTCCTTGATGGCCTTTTCCGATGCCAGCATGACCGCACCCGCACCATCGGACATCTGCGAGCTGTTGCCCGCCGTCACCGAGCCGCCAGCCCGGAACACCGGGCGCAGCTTTGCAAGTACATCCAGAGTGGTGTCGGCACGCGGGCCTTCGTCATTGACGACCAGCGTCTTCTTGACCCGAACCAGATTACCCACAAGATCGGGCTGCTGGGAGACGACTTCGTAGGGCGAGATTTCGCTCTGGAACTCGCCGGCGGCAATCGCCGCGAAGGCCTTTTGGTGGGACGCGAGAGCGAACGCATCCTGTTCGTCCCGGCTGACCTGCCATTGGCTGGCGACGTTTTCCGCAGTGATACCCATGCCATAGGCGATGCCGATGTTCTCGTCCTGGAAGATCGCCGGGTTCATCGCGATCTTGTGGCCCATCATGGGTACCATGCTCATGGTTTCGGTGCCAGCGCCGATCATCAGGTCTGCCTCACCAAGCCGGATGCGATCTGCGGCGAGTGCGATGGCCTGCAGGCCTGAGGAACAGAAACGGTTGACGGTCTGCGCCGAAACCCCGACCGGCAGACCGGCCAGCAGGGCGGCGATGCGACCGACATTCATGCCTTGCTCGGCTTCCGGCATGGCACAGCCGACGACGACATCGTCGATGCGATGCGGGTCGATGCCCGGCGTCTGGGCGAGAAGATGGCGCAGTGCATGGGCCAGCAGATCATCGGGACGGGTGTTGCGGAATACGCCCTTGGGCGCCTTGCCAACCGGTGTGCGGGTGGCGGCGACGATATAGGCATCCTGGATTTGACGGTTGGACATGAATCAGGTCCTCAATAGGGGAGTGTCTGGAAGAGGGCAGCCACCGCGCAGGATCAGTTGCGCAGGGGTTTTCCCGTGGTCAACGTGTGTGCGATGCGCTCCTGCGTCTTTGGCATCTGTGCCAATGCAAAGAAATGCTCGCGTTCCAGTTTCAACAGCCAGTCTTCGCTGACCAAGCTTCCTCGATCCACTTCGCCACCGCACAGAACGGTCGCTATGCGCGTCGAAACCTCCATGTCGTGTTCGCTGATGAAGCGACCTGACAGCATGTTCACCAACTGCGATTTGAACGTGGCGATGCCGATGTCGCCCGCGACGGGGACTTGGCGCAAGGGAAGGCTGGGTCGATAGCCGCTTTCCGACATGCTCCTGACTTGCGCCTTGGCAACGTGCAGCAGTTCGAACGGGTTGAAGACGACCACATCGTCGGCACGCAACAGCCCCATCTCCTTTGCTTCCAGTGCGGAGGTCGAGGTCTTGCCCATGGCGGTGATTTCAAATGCCTTCTTCAACTGCGCGAAGACATCGCCGCCGCCCGCCGCGTGAGCGGCGCGCACCGCGAGCTCTTTCAAGCCACCGCCTGCAGGCAGCAGTCCGACACCGGCTTCCACCAGTCCGATATAGCTCTCCAGCGCAGCGACCGTTCGCGCGGTGTGCATCTGGAACTCGCAACCGCCACCAAGCGCCATGCCGCGAACGGCTGCCACCACTGGGACCAGCGAGTATTTGATGCGTTGGCTGGTCGCTTGGAAATTGGCGATCATCGATTCGAGCGCGGCGATGTTGCCCGCTTGCACAAAACTGCTCATGCCCTTGAGATCGGCACCGTAAGAGAAAGGCTCGGCGGTTTGCCAGATGACCAGCCCCGCGAAATCCTTCTCGGCGCGACGAATCGATTCCTGGACGCCATCGAGGACTGCGTCACTGACCGTGTTGCCCTTGGTCAGGAAAGAAACGACGGCAACATCGTCGCCCGCGTGCCAGAGCCGCACACCGGCGTTTTCAAAGACGGTCGTACCCGTGCGTGAGGATTCGCCCAACAAAGGATCGGGGAACAACTGACGTCGATAGACCGGATGGGATGATCGTGGCAAAACGGTGTGCGAGGCCGCCGAGAATGAGCCTGCATCGGCATGCACACCGTCGCGCCCGTCAAACACCCATTTGGGCAGTGCTGCTGCGCTCATTGTCTTGCCAGCGTCAATGTCTTCCTTGATCCAGGCCGCGACCTGCTGCCAGCCCGCAGCCTGCCAACTCTCAAACGGTCCTTGCTTCCATCCATAGCCCCAACGCATCGCGAAATCGA
>DEHW01000097.1:0-20721 GCA_002352135.1 Lysobacterales bacterium UBA2790 | reverse complement strand
TATTCGCCCGTGGCAATATCCAACACCAGAATGTCCTTGCCCTGTTTGCGGTAGAAACCGGCACCGGACTTCTGGCCCAGTGCGCCTTTTTCGACCAGTGCGGTCAGCGCTGCGGGGACCGCATAGTGAGGGTGCCACGGGTCGTCGGGCAGGTAGTTGGTCAAGGTGCGAATGACATGACCCAGCGTGTCGAGGCCGACCACATCGCCCAGTCGGTAGGTGCCACTCTTGGGACGACCAATAGCCGGGCCGGTGAGTGTGTCGACGACATCCAGCCCAAGACCAAGGCGGGCCGTGTGGTGGAAGGTTGAGATCATCGCAAACGTGCCAACGCGATTGGCAATGAAATTCGGGGTGTCCCTGGTACGTACAACGCCCTTGCCGAGCGTTGTGGTCAGGAAGCCTTCGAGGCCGTCCAGGACCGCCGCTTCGGTTTGCTTACAGGGAATCAGCTCGGCCAGGTGCATGTAGCGCGGCGGGTTGAAGAAATGTACGCCGCAGAACCGATGGTGGAGTTCTTCTGGCAGTACCTCGGCCAACGCGTTGACCGAGAGCCCGGAAGTGTTGGTCGCGAGAATTGCGTGCGGCGCAACGAAGGGGCCGATCTTGGCGTAAAGGTCTTTCTTCCAGTCGATGCGTTCGGCAATGGCCTCAATGATCAGATCACAGTCGCGGAGAAGTTCGAGATGCTGATCGTAGTTGGCGGGGACCAGTGCCGCTGCGCGTGACGGCAGGGCGAGCGGCGCGGGGGACAGCTTGCCGAGGTTGGCGATTGCCTTGTTGGCGATGCTGCTCGGATCGCCGTCTTTTGACGGCAGATCAAACAGCACGGTGTCGACATTGGCGTTGACAAGATGCGCAGCAATCTGCGCTCCCATCACACCAGCACCCAGGACAGCGACCTTGCGGATGCGAAGCGTGGTAGACATGGGTTTCCTCTTAAAGTGGCGGCGGGGGAAGATTCATGGGGTGGTGAGACCAGCAACGGCGAAACGAAGCAGTTTTTCTGCGGTGAGGCGGCAATGGTCCTGTTCGCTGACGTTGGCCTGCCGTCGAATCAGGCCGAAGTCTGCCATCGCGTAGGTCAGCGAACCGGCGATGAAGTCGAGGCGCCAGTAGAGTTCCTGGCGGTCAAGTTGCGGCACGCTGGCGTGGATTGCACGTGCGAACTCCCGCAGCACATGTCCATAGTTGTCGGACAGGAACTGGCGTAGTCGCTCATTTTTTTCTGCGTAGGCGCGGGCCAGCATGCGAACGAAGGCGGCGCCACCTTCATGCTCGATCGAAATTTCCAGTGCGGGCTGGATAAAGGCCGCCAGAACCTGCTCTAACGAGACGCTACTGACCGACAGTGCCTCCTGCAGTGCGCGCATCCGGCGTTGGCTCAGGTCATCGAGGCGGCGACGGAAGACCTCGTTGATGAGGTTGTCCTTGGACCCGAAGTGGTAGTTGACCGCGGCGATGTTGACGTCAGCAAGCGCGGTGAGCTGACGGAGCGATGTCGAGGCGAAGCCATGCTCTGCGAACAGTTGCTCGGCACAGTTGAGGAGTCGGTCCTTGGTCGAGAATGCAAGGCTGTTCATGCGCGCATCCCTTGGTCAAACAAACGTTTGAAAGGCTAGAGTGCGATGCTCGCCTGAGTCAAGTCCCGAGCGTCGGATGCTTGACAGACCCACAAGAATCCATTCGATATCTGCTCTAACTGTCGGTTTTTTTTGGGAAGCGATGTAGACTATGCAGCTCTGCAACATCTTCTTGCCTTACAACTTCAGGAGTTATCCATGGCGCTGGAACGCACCATTTCAATCATCAAGCCCGATGCGGTTGCCAAGAACGTGATCGGCGAGATCTACAGTCGGTTTGAGAAGGCCGGGCTGAAGGTCATTGCCGCGAAGATGAAGCACCTGTCGCGCAAGGAGGCCGAAGGTTTTTACGCTGTGCACCGCGAGCGTCCGTTCTTCGGTGCCTTGGTGGACTTCATGATTTCGGGGCCGGTGATGATCCAGGTTCTCGAAGGTGAGAACGCCGTTCTGAAGAATCGTGACCTGATGGGTGCCACCAACCCGAAAGATGCTGCACCTGGCACCATTCGCGCCGATTTTGCCGAGTCCATCGACGCCAACGCCGTGCATGGATCAGATAGCAGCGAAAACGCGGCGATCGAGATTGCGTACTTCTTTGCCGCCACTGAGCTTTGCCCGCGCTGAGGCGCGAGAAGGACGATCACGTGTGAGTGACTTGGGCGCGCCAGCTCGCATCAATCTGTTCGATCTTGATCGGACGGCGATGGAGAATTTCTTCGAGCAAACTCTCGGGGAGAAGCGGTTTCGCGCGCATCAGGTTATGAAGTGGATGTATCACCGGTACGTGACGTCGTTTGACGAGATGACCGATCTGGGAAAGGTGCTGCGCGAGAAGCTCGCGCAGCACGCCGAGGTGGTTCCTCCGAATATTCTGCTCGACAAGCCGTCGTCTGACGGAACGCACAAGTGGTTGCTCGGAATGGACGGGAGAAATGCCGTTGAGTCGGTGTACATCCCCGACAAGGGGCGTGGCACCTTGTGCGTATCGAGTCAGGTAGGTTGTGGTCTGAACTGCCAGTTCTGCTCGACTGCCACGCAAGGCTTCAATCGCAATTTGTCCGCCGCAGAAATTATCGGGCAATGTTGGGTTGCTGCGCGCCAGTTGGGCAACGTTCCCCATCAGCAGCGAAAGCTGACCAACGTGGTCATGATGGGCATGGGTGAGCCACTGCTGAATTTCGAAAACGTCGTTCGCGCCATGTCGGTGATGCGAGACGACAACGGCTTCGGCTTGGCCAACAAGCGAGTCACGCTATCCACCGCGGGACTTGTTCCGATGATTGATCGACTGGCCGACGAGTCCGACGTGTCGCTGGCTGTGTCCTTGCACGCCGCAAACGATGACTTGCGTACCGAGTTGGTGCCTCTCAACAAGAAATACCCGATTGCCGAACTGATGGCGGCGTGCGTTCGCTACGCGCTGCGCAAGAAGCGGCAGTCGATCACGTTCGAATACACGCTGATGCGTGGGGTCAACGATCAGCCGGACCATGCTCGGCAGTTGGCGAAGCTGATGCGCAAATTTTCGAATGCTGTGCAGTATTCCGACGCCGCGAAAGTCAATCTGATTCCCTTCAATCCCTTTCCTGGAACGCGCTTCGAGCGCACTGAGGAGGACGGCATTCGGGCGTTTCAGAAGATCCTTCTTGATGCACAAGTGCTGACGATGGTGCGTCGGACGCGTGGTGATGACATTGATGCCGCGTGCGGTCAGTTGAAGGGGCAAGTCGTTGATCGAACACGACGTCAGGCAGACTTCAATCAGGCTCAGCTTGGGGCGGTCAAACATGCGGCGGCTTGATCTCGTATTTGTGCTGATGCTGCTGGCTGGCTGCGCCTCGACGAGTCCCTCCGTCCGACGCAACGACGGCACGACCTCGGTGGCAGTGCAGAACAATATCCAGATGGGGCGAGCCTACCTGGAACGTGGCCAGTTCGACATGGCGCTTGAGAAGCTGACGCGCGCTCTGGAGTTGGATCCTAAAGCCGTCGACGCGCACACCATGATCGCGGTGCTCTACGAGCGAATAGATCGCCAAAGCAGGGCTGAACAGCACTATCGACGGGCTGTGGAGTTGGTACCGGAGTCGGGTGCGGAGAACAACAATCTGGGTCAGTTCCTCTGCAGGAACGCTCGCTATGACGACGCTCAGCAGCGTTTTCAGGTGGCGATGGACGATCCGTTCTACAAGACGCCCGGTTTGGTCTATACCAACGCTGGCCTGTGCGCCTTGGATGCCGGTCAACTTTCTCTTGCCGAATCGCACCTGCGCAGAGCCCTGCAGTTTGATGGTTCCAGCCCTGTCGTGCTGTATGCGATGGCGAGATTGACCTTTGAGCAAGAGCAACCGCTAAAGGCTCGCGCTTTTATGCAACGCTATGAGACACAGGGGGCAAGAATCCCTGAGGCCTTGGAGTTGGCAGCGCGTATCGAAGCGCAGCTGGGCGACGCGGACGCATCCGCTCGCTATCTTGAGCAGTTGCGGACCGAGTTTCCAGATTACACACCGTCCAAAGCGTTCCAGGGGGAGCCAGAGACGCCATGAGTCATCAAGAGTTGGAAAGCGCGACCCAAGTCGCTGTTGACAACGTCCCGCTGGGGACGCGGCTTCGACTGCGTCGAGAGTCGTTGGGTCTGAGCCTGCATGACGCCGCTGCTCGGCTGCATATAAAGCAGCATTTGATCGAACAGATGGAAAAAGGACAGTTCGACGCGCTGGGTGCCCCCGTCTATGTCCGCGGCTACCTGGGTGCCTATCTGAGACTGTTGGACATGCCTTTGGTGCTTGTTCGGCAGAGTATTGATGTCGAGGCATCGCTTGATGCGGAAACACCACTGACCTTTCCAGCCGCAGTTTCAAAGCGGTCAAACCAGGGATTGCTGCGCTTAGTTCGCCGCACTGGGCACGTATTTCTGACTGCTGCGATCGTTGTCCCGGTCATATGGCTTGCGAGCTACGGGCAGTTGCCATCGCGCAAAGCTGAAATTACGCCTTTGGAAGTGCCGGTTTCTGCGTCGCAAGGGGACCCTCAAGCGCTTCATCACGTTTCAGTGGCTGCGCCAACTGTCCCGGTCGTACCTGCTGGCGTGCGGAACGAGAGCTACCCCGTGATGGCTTCACTGGCACCTACCTTGCCGCCTTCTGTGGCGACTGAGTCGGACGCGGAGCCGAATCCGAACGGCGCATTGCAGGACGTTGGCAGTGGGCTCGTGCTGAACGTGACCCAAGACAGTTGGGTTGAAGTTCGCGATGCATCGGGTGTGGTGGTTGATATGGGTGTGTTTAGAGCTGGAACCGAGCACCGTTACAACGTGGAGCCAGGCTACCGTTTGGCCTTGGGGAATGCCAACGGGGTTGAAGTCCACCTGAATGGTGAGGCGCTTGATGTGTCTCCTTATCAACGTGCTAACGTCGCGAGAATTACACTTGGTGAAGACGGGATCGCGCCGCCCACGGGAGGCTGATCTTGGTACCGCCAGAGTGGCGGTGGTCGGAGTCACCAACTGATACGGTCAACTGGGAAGACATGGTATGTCCTTGGAAATGATGGATGAGCACGAGCGTGGCGAGCGCGTGCGTCGCTGGTTGCACGACAATTCTGGCTCACTGCTTGGTGGCATCGCGGTTGGCCTTTTGTGTTTTTTCGCGTGGCAGTGGTGGCAGGATTCCGGTTTGCAGGCTGAGCAAGCGGCCGCGGCAGACTATCAGTCACTGACCGATGCCATTGAGCGCAAGGATGCCGAGCTGGGCGAAACCTTGAGTCAATCTCTGGCTGAAAAGCATTCGACGACTGCATATTCCGCTCTTGCTCAAATGCAGCTTGGTGCTACTAGGCTCTCTGGGGGGGATGCCGATGGGGCATTGGCCGTTCTGAAGAGGGCGCAGTCGCTGGCGGTAAGTCCCGCGCTGGCCGCTCTGGCACAAACCAGGCAGGCTCGAGTGTTGGTGGCTGCTGGGAAATTTGATGAGGCACTGGCATTGTTGAACGGCGTTCCGGCTGGCTTTCGCGGTATTGCTGATGAAATCCGTGGTGACGCATTGGCTGCTGCTGGGCGTCGGGAAGAAGCAGTGAAAGCCTACGAGGACGCCCTGACGCACTTGGATGCGAATGCGGCAACCAGAGGCATTGTGCAACTCAAGCTGGACAGTATCGGTGGTCCCGCAGATACGGACGGGCAGTCCTGATGCGTGGTCTATTGTTTCTCCTTCTTGCCGCTGTCGTGTTTTCCACCGGGTGCAGTTCGTCGCGCAGCAGCAAACGCGAAAATGTCGCACCACCGGCTGAATTGACGGAGTTCTCGCCACAAGTCGGTGTCCGGCAGCTATGGTCTGCCAGTGTTGGAGGCGGCGAAGGGAAGCAGGGATTACGCCAAGGGGTGGCCATTGACAATCGGACGGTCTTCACTGCTGATTCGGATGGACAAATTCAGGCCTTGGATCTGGACAGTGGTCGACAGCTGTGGAAGCGGGACACCAGCTTGCGATTGTCCTCATCCCCGGCTGCAGCCGAGGCGACGTTGGTGGTCGCGAGTCTGGATGGCCGTGTTCTCGCTCTGAACCCCGACAATGGCGAAGAGCGCTGGAGCGCGACCGTTTCGTCGGAGGTCATTTCTCAGCCGGCCATTTCTCGTGGACTCATTGTCGTTCGCGTCAATGACGGACGGGTCTACGCATTTTCTGCGATTGATGGTGAGCGCCGCTGGGTGTATGACCGAGGAATGCCGTCGTTGACCTTGCGTGGAAACTCGGCACCAGAAGTGGCCGATGGTCGCGTCTACCTTGGGTATGACGGTGGACAGGTGGTTGCCCTCAATCTTGAGACCGGCGCTCAGATTTGGGAGCAAGTGGTTGCCGTTGGTGAAGGTCGCACCGAGCTGGACCGCATGGTCGATGTGGATGGTTCCATTGTGGTGGATGGTGCGCAGGTGTACGCGGCCAGTTTTCGTGGTCAGGCGCTGGCGATCGACGGCGTGTCGGCACGTCCTTTATGGAATCGTGAGATCTCAACCTATGCGGGTTTTGCTTTGGCTGGCCAGCAGTTGCTGACTGTTGATGATCAGGGAACAGTCTGGTCGCTCGATCGATCCACGGGTTCGGCGATGTGGAAGCAGGATGTGCTGGCGCATCGGTGGCTGAGTCCACCGGCGATCCAATCAAGTTTCGCCGTGGTGGGTGATCTTGAGGGCTATGTTCACTGGCTGAGCGTTGCGGATGGCGCTTTGGCGGCGCGCGAGCAGCTCGGTGATGAACCGATTGTTGCGTCGCCCGTGATAAGCGCCGATGGAATTGCAGTCGTCGTGAGTAGTTCAGGACGGGTTGCGGCGTACGCGCTGGAGAACTGAGGTCGCACCGGATTCCGGTCGTCAAGTAGGTTGCGGAAGGTGGCTGGTCTTGCGTCCGTTGTGCGCGGCGTAGACTTTGAGATCAGCTGACTTCGTCGAAGTCAGCTTCACGTATTGGTGGCGGCGAATCCGGTTCCGCCATGGCCGTTTCAGGCAAACTCGGTCTGGCGGCGATAACGCCTTTTCAGTGCTTCGCATTTTGGGTGCAGGGATTGCACTGAGTAGCTGCGAGGCCTTTTGGACATCCATTTGTGAGGTGAGTGTGTTACCTCTGGTTGCTTTGGTCGGTCGGCCCAATGTGGGCAAGTCGACACTATTCAATGCCTTGACGCGAACCCGCGACGCGCTGGTGGCCGATCAGCCTGGGTTGACGCGTGACCGTCAATATGGCGTTTGTCGACTCGCGGAGCGGCGGCCCTTCATGGTCGTTGATACTGGGGGACTGGGTAGTGGTGAAGGCGGATTGGCGGGTCTAGCCGAGACCCAATCCTGGTCGGCCGTTGAGGAATCTGTCGCCATTCTCTTCGTGGTCGATGCACGTGCAGGAATTTCCCCCGACGATCAGGAAATTCTGGCCAAGCTGCGAAAGCAGAGCAAACCAGTGATGTTGTTGGTGAATAAGGTCGACGGCGTCGATGAGCCGAGCGCATTGGCGGAGTTTGCGCGCCTGGGGATCGCGGATGCGTTCTCGTTGGTGGCGTCCAGTGGTCGCGGTATCCCACTAGTGTTGAATCGCCTGCTGGGATTGTTGCCTGAGCCCGTCGAGAACGAGGCGGCAATGGATCCGGCGATTGAAGGCCATGACCGTTTGCGATTGGCGATCGTCGGTCGCCCGAATGTTGGCAAGTCCACCTTGGTCAATCGACTCCTCGGAGAAGACCGTGTGCTGGCGTCTGATGTGCCGGGAACCACTCGTGACTCGATTGCCGTGGATCTGGATAGGGAGGGTAAGCGCTACCGTTTGATCGACACCGCGGGAATACGCCGACGTGCTCGCGTTGACGAGACGGTCGAGAAGTTCAGCGTGCTCAAGTCGTTACAGTCCATCGAACAATCGCAAGTCGTCGTATTTCTGCTGGATGCGAGCGAAGGCGTTACCGATCAGGATGCCACGGTGCTCGGCCATGTGTTGAACGCGCAGCGTGCCCTGATCATCGCGGTCAACAAATGGGACGGGCTCAGCAGCTATCAGCGGGAACAGTGCAAGGCGGATCTGGAACGCAAGCTGCAGTTTGTTGACTACGCACCGATCATCACGATCTCGGCCAAGCATGGCACGGGGATGCGCGAGCTGTTCCGAGCGGTGCATCGTGCGTATGACTCGGCACACAAGATCCTCGGGACATCTGAAATCAACCGTGCTCTTGAAATTGCATTCGAGAGTTTCCAGCCGCCCATGGTCAATGGACACGTCGCCAAGCTGCGCTACGCGCATTCAGGCGGGCAGAGTCCGCCAACCATCGTAATCCACGGAAGTCGCCTGCGCACCTTGCCTGAAAGCTACAAGCGCTATCTCGAGAACTTCTTCCGCAAACGTTTCAAGTTGGTCGGCACACCGATCCGGCTCGAATTCCGCGAGGGCGAGAATCCCTACAAGGACAAACCGCGAGCCGCGCCAAGCGAACGCCAGGTGCGACGCCACAAGCGCATGCTGCGGCATGTCAAAGGCAAGTAATCTCGCTGGCTTCTCGTTGCTTGCAGTGACATAAGCATCGCCTGGTGCGCCGACAATCAGGCCGTTAAGCTCAATGGCGTGGATGATCTGTCGAGGAACTTTGCCGATGCAAACGATGATTGCTTTTCACGAAGCGCTCCGTCTCGTCAAGGAAGCTGGCAATGCGCGAATTGCCAGCACCGAACGGATTCCTCTTGCCCGCGCTAGCGGTCGCGTTCTGGCGACCGACGTGCACGCGCCGCTGCCGCTGCCGCCGCATCGCAACTCCTCCGTAGACGGATTCGCCATCCGGTGGGATGACGTGGCCGCGTCCACGCCATGTTCTCTACGTGTGCTGGGTGAGCAGTTTGCGGGTTGCAGCGCTTCTTTCGTCGCGCAGCCGGGTACTTGCGTCCTGGTCACGACGGGTGCAGGCGTGCCGGAAGGCTATGACACCGTGGTGATGCGCGAGCAGGCCGAGCGTGTTGGGGAGCATGTGACCATTCTGCGTGCGCCAAGTCGCCAGGGAGAGTACGTCCGCTGCGTGGGCGAAGATGCCCGGCAAGGCGAGCTGTTGCTTTCTGCGGGCTCGACACTCGACGCCGCACGCATTGGTGTTGCGGCGGCTTGCGGATTGGATCGTATCGCCGTGTTCACACGGCCCACGGTTGCGGTGTTTACCTTGGGCGACGAACTTCGTCAGCCTGGTGAGCACCTAGAGCCGGGGCAGATCTACGACAGCAACCGACCGATGTTGCAGGCGCTTCTTGCTGAGTGCGGGATTGAATCGGTCTCTTGGCCCGCCCTTCCGGACGATCCGAATCGTCTGAGAGCAGCGCTGATGGATGCGGCAGAAGTCTTCGATCTCATTTTGACGTGCGGCGGTGTTTCGGCAGGCGACAAGGACTTCCTGCCGACGCTCCTGAGGGAGTCGGGTCGGCCGATTTTCTGGAAAGTCCGGATGAAGCCCGGCATGCCCGTGCTGTTCGGCGAGCTGGGGCGCAGTCTTTACCTAGGTTTGCCAGGCAATCCTGTCTCGGTGCTGGCAACCTTCCGGCAACTTGCACGTCCGTTGTTGGATTCCTTGCAGGTGCGAAGGGACGGCGCTCAGCCTTTGCGTGCGAAACTGACGGAGGCCGTCATCCGCCAATCCGGACGCCGCGAATATCGCCGTGGTGCGCTCGGTGTGGACGAGAACGGACAACTCTGGGTGAAGCCCAACCCGATCGATGGCTCGCATCGGTTGGTGGCCGCCGCCGTCAGCAATGCACTGTGGGTCATGGATGAGCACGAGGCAGAACTTCAGGCAGGGGACGTCGTCAGCGTCGAGGCCTTTGCATCCATCGACAGATGGGGCAACACGCCGTGAGTGTGCTGGATCCGCTTGGTTCGGCGCGTTTGAACGTGACGGAAATCGATGTGGATGCGGCCTTCAAGTCGATGCAGTCGGGCGCATTGCTGGTGGACGTGCGTGAGGACATCGAACGCGTGTCTGGGATGCCTGCAGGTGCGATGGGTTTGTCGAGAAGCAGCATTGAGCTGTCGATCCCTCGTCAAGTCGCTGCTCTGGATCAACCGCTGATGCTGATCTGTGCGAGCGGACAGCGCTCACTATTGGCTGCGCGCGATCTGTCGAACATGGGCTATCAGCATGTCAGTTCTGTGCAAGGGGGATTCGCCGCGTGGAAGGCGCGCGGGCTCCCGGTGGCGCTGCAGGACGCTGCCGACGCCGAGTACCTCGACCGCTATTCCCGACATATCCGTTTGCCGGATGTTGGCCTGATGGGGCAGGAGAAACTCGCTCGCGCACGAGTGCTTCTGGTGGGGGCGGGTGGACTGGGTTCGCCTGTTGCCTTGTATTTGGCCGCCGCTGGGGTAGGGACGCTGCGCGTGTTGGACGATGATCGCGTCGAGCGAAGCAATCTGCAGCGACAGGTCATTCATGCCGACGCTCGAATCGGCATGCCAAAAGTGGAATCGGCGCGGATGAGTCTGCTGGCGCTGAATCCGAGAATTCAGGTCGAGGCCATTCAGCAACGGGTTGATCGTAGCAACGTGGACACCTGTCTTCACGATGTTGATGCGGTGGTTGACGGTGCGGACAACTTCGCGACGCGCTATGTGCTTTCAGACGCCTGTGTGCGACTGGGGAAGCCGTTGGTCTACGGTGCCGTCCAGCGCTTCGATGGTCAGGTCAGCGTATTCGACGCTGGGCGCCAGCGTGGCGTCAGTCCCTGTTACCGCTGTTTGTTTCCGCATGCGCCTCGCGCTCAGGACGCGCCCAATTGCGCTGAGGCGGGTGTTCTTGGCGTGTTGCCGGGATTGATCGGACTGATTCAGGCAACTGAGACGCTCAAGCTGGTACTTGGTCTGGGCGATTCCTTGAGCGGTCGACTACTGCATGTGGATGCGCTGTCGATGCGCTTTCGGGAGTCGCGACTGCGGCCTGACCCGGAATGCTCGGTGTGCGGGATCGACCGCAATGGGAGTGTCGAAAGCGCTGACGATACGGCCTCGCACTATTGCTCCAGTGAGTCGCGGTAGTCGGCAATCCATCCAAGTGTGTGGTGACGTTATCAGGGCAAGTGCGGGATAATCCACTGCACTTTCTGGGACCTTGGGCATGACGGCACGACTGCTGGATGGAAAAAAGATCGCGGATCAGTTGCTTGACGATCTGGCCGCTCGCGTTCGTGCTGAGGTTGCTGCGGGTCATGCGAAACCTGGCCTTGCTGTGGTGTTGGTGGGTGCCGATCCGGCGTCGACGGTCTATGTCCGCAACAAGCGCCGCGCGTGCAAGCATGTCGGTTTCCGGTCATTTGATTTCGATTTGCCCGCGGATACCAGCGAGCAGGAACTGATGGCGCTGGTGGATCGGTTGAACGTCGATCCTGCGGTGCAAGGCATCCTCGTTCAATTGCCCTTGCCTGCGCATATCAATGATGTCGCGTTGTTGCATCGGATCGATCCGAAGAAGGACGTTGATGGATTTCACGCCGAGAACGTCGGCCGTCTCGCCCTGCGACAGTTGGGACTTCGCCCCTGTACGCCCAAAGGCATTGTTCACCTGTTGTCGCATACGGATCGACCCGTCCGTGGGCACCAGGCGGTGATTGTCGGTGTGTCCAATCATGTGGGGCGGCCGATGGCCCTGGAACTGTTGATCGCCGGTTGCACCACGACGAGTTGCCACAAGTTCACCCCACGGGAAACCTTGCAGCGACACGTGGGCCAAGCCGACATCGTCGTCGTTGCGGTGGGGCGTCCGGGCCTCATTCCCGGCGAGTGGATCAAACCGGGAGCCGTCGTGATTGACGTGGGCATCAATCGACTGCCGGATGGCGGACTGACTGGCGATGTTGGCTTTGAGGCGGCCTTGGAACGCGCTTCGTGGATTACGCCAGTCCCCGGTGGCGTCGGCCCGATGACCGTGGCCACCTTGATGCAAAACACCTGGGAAGCCGCTCAACTGCAACGCAGTGCAGGGTAGTTGTTCGTCGGGGCAGTGTCACGTGCTTGTCCGTTGTGTCGGCTAATGTGCGTAATCACTCCCCAGCGTCGTGAGTTCCACTTGCTTTTTGCTCGGAATACAGGTCACCTGTCCATGCGTAGTTTCGGTATTCGATTGCTTTGCCTTGCATCGCTTGCGCTGATCGGCGGGTGTGCCGCGATTGCCGAGCGCGCCAGCACCCGTTTGGCCGACAACCTGTCTGCGGGTGTTCTCAATCACGATGATCCGGCGACGGTGGCCGAGGGACTTCCCGCCTATCTGCTGCTGTTGGATGGCTTGATTGAAGGAAGTCCCGAGTCGCCATCGACGCTGCGCTCGGCAGCCCGTTTGTACTCTGCTTACGCGGGCAATTTCATTGATGACCCGGCCCGAGCCGCGCGTCTGTCGGCGCGCGCATGGGGCTATGCACAGCGAGCCTTGCGTTTACAGTCGTCTTCGCTCGGAACGGCACTGGATCAGCCTTTCGATGCGTGGCAAGCGGGCGTTGCCGCAGTGAGAGAGAAAGATGTTGGCTTGCTCTTTGATGTTGCAACGACGTGGGCTGGGTACATCCAGACCCACAGTGATGACTACGCTGCGTTGGCGGCGATCCCGCGCGTGACGGCGGCGCTGGATCGTGTGGTGGCACTTGCGCCCGATTACGACCATGGCAGCGCCTGGATTTATCTTGGCGTGCTGTACTCGCTGCGGCCTGCCGCAGTGGGCGGTGAGCCAGAAAAGGGACGTGCAGCCTTCGAGCGCGCGATCCAGCTCAGTGCGGGGCGTCATCTGATGGCGCAGACCCAGTTCGCCCGCCAGTACGCGCGCCTGATATTTGACCAGGAATTGCACGATCAACTGTTGCAGCAGGTGATCGCGGCTGATCCGCGCGAGCCGGGGCTGACACTCAGTAACACCCTGGCGCAACAGCAGGCGCGAATCCTGCTTGACTCCGCTTCCGACTACTTCTGACCCTGAACTTGGAATCCGCATGCGCGCACTCCTGCTGATCGCCTTTCTGTTACTTGCCAACCGTGTCGATGCTGCTGTCACCGTCAAGATTGCCACTTTGGCCCCCGAGGGCTCAGGTTGGATGCGCGAAATGCGCGCGGCAGCCGATCAGGTCAAGCAACAGACCGAAGGCCGCGTCGAAATTCGCTACTACCCGGGCGGCGTGATGGGCGATGACGCCACCGTCCTGCGCAAGATCAAATTGGGACAGCTGCAGGGCGGCGCATTGACCGGCAGTGAGGTGTCGCTGATTCACAAGGACGCCCAGATCTACAGCTTGCCGTTCCTGTTTTCCTCATACGAGCAGATCGATGCGGTGCGGTCGACCATTGATCCGCTGCTGAAGTCCGCCGTCGGTGAGAAGGGGTTTCATGTGCTCAGCATCACCGGCGTCGGCTTCGCCTATCTGATGAGCACGCAACCGCTGCAGACCACAGAGCAACTGCAGCAGTCAAAGGTCTGGGTGCCGCACAACGACCGGATTGCCGAGGCCACCTTTGTCACTGGCGGCGTTTCGCCAATTCCCTTGCCTTTGGCGGATGTCTTCACATCGCTGCAGACCGGCTTGATCGATACGGTTGGAAACACGCCGGCTGGCGCCATCGCGCTGCAATGGCATACGCGCGTCAAGCACCTGTTTGACCTGCCGCTGACCTACGTGGTTGGGTATGTGCTGGTCGATAACAAGGCATGGAGCAAGATTCAAAGCGCCGACCAGGCCATCATTGAATCGGCATTTACCGCCGCCTCGCAGCGACTGGATGCGGACAATCGTCGAAGTGATGAGAGCGCGATGCGCGCACTGGAAGCCGAGGGTGTTGCTCGGTTTTCTCCGGGTGCCGATGAGATCGCACGGTGGCGCACAGTCGGTGAGCAAGTCCGCCGGGACATGCTGTCGAATGGCGATATTTCGTCCGAGTTGATGACTGCCCTGCAAGCGGCCATGCCTGCGCCGTGATGCTGAGGCCACTCCGCCAGATACTGCATCGTGTCGAGAATGGGCTGCTAGCCTTGCTGCTGGCAGCGACGATGCTGCTGGCTTGCACCTTGATCGCGCAGCGCCTGTTGTTCGACAGCGGTTGGTTGGGCGGCGAAGCGGCAACGCGAACGCTGGTGCTGTGGCTTGCCATGTTTGGTGCGATGGCGGCGACCCGCGATCACCGCCACCTCGCGATAGATGTGCTGCCCAACTTGGTCGGCCCCGGACTGCGCCAAGCAATGTATGTCCTGACCCAGTTGTTTGCCGCATTGGTTTGTGCCGCGCTCGCGTGGTTTGCCTGGACTCTTGTGCAGATGGAGCGCGAAGCGCCCAGCGAGCTGTTTGGGCTCGTGCAGACTTGGCATGGCATGGTGATTCTGCCTCTGGGATTCGGACTGATGGCTCTGCGATTCCTGTTCGGATTGCAACGCCCCGAAGTTGTTGAGCAGCCATGACGCTGGCCTGGTTGTTCGTTGCACTGATGGCAATTCTCGGCGCGCCGCTGTTCGTCTTGATTCTTGCCGTTGCGCTGCTTGGCTTTCATACCGCCGACTACGATCTGGCCATCGTCGCCGTCGAGTTCAATCGACTCGCTGGCATGCCGGGACTGGTGGCGATTCCCTTGTTCACGCTGGCTGGCTATGTGCTTAGCGAAAGTCAGGCACCGCGTCGTTTGCTGCGCGTGTCCGACGCGCTGTTGGAATGGCTACCCGGCGGTTTCGCCATTGTTGCCCTGGTCGCCAGTGCGTTGTTCACCGCGTTTACCGGTGCGTCCGGTGTGACCATCGTGGCGATGGGCGCATTGCTTTACCCCGCCTTGCGTCACGCGGGATACGACGACCGCTTCAACCTCGGTCTGATCACCAGCAGCGGTAGCCTGGGTCTGCTGTTTGCGCCGTCGCTGCCCTTGATTCTTTACGGATTTGTTGCTGCGCAGTTGGGCACCGACCCGGCAGTGACGGTTGAGGATCTGTTTCTGGCGGGGATTCTGCCAGGGCTGCTGATGATCGGATTGTTGTCGCTGTATGCGATCTACAAAGGCCGTGGGCTGAATCGTGCTCGTCGCGCCTTTTCCTCGCGGGAAGTGCTCTCTGCCGTGCTGGATGCCCGATGGGAGCTGCCAATGCCGATTGGATTGCTGGCTGCCATCTATGGCGGGTTCCTGGCGGCCTCCGAAGCCGCCGCAGTCACCGCCGCCTACGTGATTGTGGTCACCCTTTGGATTCGTCGCGAGATGAGTTTCTCGCGTCTCGGCGAAGTGATGGCAGAAGCGGCGCGCATGGTGGGCGCCATTCTGGTCATTCTTGGTGCGGCCCTGGCCTTGTCGAACTGGCTGGTGGATCAGGAAGTTCCCACGCACCTGTTTGAGCTCATCCGTGAGCACGTTGCGAGTCCGCTGGCCTTTTTGTTGCTGTTGAACGGCTTCCTGCTGATCGTCGGCATGCTGCTGGATATCTTCGCGGCAATTGTGATCCTCGTTCCGCTGCTGGTGCCGGTTGCCATTGGCTACGGCATTCATCCGGTGCATCTGGGTATCTTGATGTTGGCCAACCTGCAGCTCGGCTATTTCACACCACCCGTCGGCATGAACCTGTTCATCGCGAGCTATCGCTTCAAAACGCCGATTGCCACACTGGTGCGCGCCAGTGTGCCGTTTTTCCTGATTCTGCTGCTGGCCGTGATGCTGATCACCTATATCCCTTGGCTGTCGCTGGTTTGGCTATGAGTTGGCCAAGTAACGCAGCGCGTTAGGTGATCTCGGCTTGACGCAGTGCAACGGTGGGTGTTTGCCCGGGTATAATGTCGCGCTTCCCTTACGCGGAGGCACCGTATGCGCATCCAGACCGAGGCGCTGACGTTCGACGACGTTTCGCTCGTCCCTGCTCACTCCAACGTCCTGCCCAAAGACGTCCGCCTGTCCACCCGCTTGACGCGTGACCTGCGCATCAATCTGCCGATTGTCTCGGCGGCGATGGATACCGTGACGGAAGCACGACTGGCGATTGCCATGGCGCAGTTGGGCGGCATCGGCATCCTGCACAAGAACATGAGCGCCGCCGATCAGGCCGCGCATGTCATGCAGGTCAAGAACTTTGAAGCCGGCGTGATTCGCGAACCCTTCACCGTCGGGCCGAACACCACCATTGGTGAAGTATTGCGCCTGACCCGGGCGCGCAACATCTCGGGCGTGCCCGTCGTGGACGGCGACCAGTTGGTCGGCATCGTCACCAGTCGCGACATGCGCTTCGAAAAACGTCTGGATGCGCCGGTCAGCCACATCATGACAGCCAAGGATCGTCTGGTAACGGTCGGCGAGGGCGCCAGCGACGATGAAGTGCTGCAACTCATGCATCAGCACCGCATTGAAAAGGTGCTGGTGGTCGATGAGGCATTTGCGTTGCGTGGTCTGATCACCGTCAAGGACATTCAAAAGGCACGTGACAACCCCAACGCGGCCAAGGACAGCGAAGAGCAACTGCTAGTCGGTGCGGCAGTCGGTGTGGGTGGCGATACTGAAGCACGTGTTGCGGCACTGGTGCAGGCAGGTGTCGACGTAATCGTGGTGGACACCGCGCACGGACATTCGCAGGGTGTGCTGGATCGGGTGCGCTGGGTCAAGCAGAACTTCCCCACGGTGCAAGTCATTGGCGGCAACATCGTGACGGGCGATGCCGCGCTGGCACTGCTCGATCACGGCGCCGATGCAGTGAAGGTCGGCGTCGGTCCGGGTTCCATCTGTACCACGCGCATTGTGGCCGGTGTCGGCGTGCCGCAGATCACGGCCATCGACATGGTGGCGTCGGCCCTGAAAGAGCAGATTCCGCTGATCGCCGATGGCGGTATCCGCTATTCCGGCGACATTGCCAAGGCGATTGCGGCGGGTGCCTCGACCGTCATGATCGGCGGACTGTTTGCGGGTACCGAAGAAAGTCCCGGTGAAACCGAGCTGTTCCAAGGTCGCAGTTACAAGAGCTATCGCGGCATGGGCTCACTTGGGGCGATGGAGCAAGGCAGCAAGGATCGTTATTTCCAGGATGCGTCCGACGCGGACAAGCTGGTGCCGGAAGGAATTGAAGGGCGCGTGCCGTATCGTGGCTCGGTGCGCAACATCATTCATCAGTTGGCTGGCGGATTGCGTGCCTCAATGGGTTACGTCGGCTGCGCCAGCATCGATGAAATGCGCAGCAAGCCGAGCTTTGTGCGCGTTACCAATGCCGGCACGCGCGAAGCCCACGTCCACGACGTGCAGATCACCAAGGAGCCGCCGAACTACCGCGCGAGCTGAGTTCCACCATGCCCGTGCCCGCGTTCGTTGCGCGGGCATGATGCCCACCTCCCCGCAATGCAGCGAGCGACCATGTCCAACCTTCACAGTGACAAGATCCTGATCCTCGACTTCGGCGCGCAATACACCCAGTTGATTGCTCGCCGTATTCGCGAGTTTGGCGTGTACTGCGAGATATGGGCCTGGGATCACGATCCTGCCGAGATCGCGGCATGGGGCGCCAAAGGCATCATCCTCTCCGGCGGCCCGGAATCGACGACTGAAGTTGATTCTCCGCGGGCACCTCAAGCCGTGTTCGATGCCGGTGTGCCGATTCTCGGCATCTGCTATGGCATGCAGACCATGGCCAAGCAGCTGGGCGGCGACACGGAGGCGGCGGATCAACGCGAGTTCGGCCATGCCCAAGTTGCCATCGTGGCCGAAGATCGTCTGTTGCATGGCTTGAGCGACCACGACGGCATGATGGCGCATCTGGACGTCTGGATGAGTCACGGCGATCACGTGTCCGTGGTGCCCAACGGTTTCACCGTGACCGCCGTCACCGACCGTATTCCGATTGCCGCGTTCGCGGACGATCAACGCCGCTGGTATGGCGTGCAGTTCCACCCCGAAGTCACCCACACCCGCCAGGGCGGCGCGCTGTTACGTCGATTTGTGGTGGACATCTGTGGTTGCGACACCCTGTGGACCGCCAGCAATATCATCGACGACCAGATCGCGCGCGTACGCGAGCAGGTCGGCCAGGATGAGGTCATCCTGGGATTGTCCGGCGGCGTCGATTCGTCGGTGGTTGCCGCACTGCTGCACAAGGCCATCGGCACGCAATTGACCTGCGTCTTTGTCGATACCGGCCTGCTGCGCTGGCAGGAAGGCGATCAGGTCATGGCGATGTTCGCCCAGCACATGGGCGTCAAAGTCATTCGCGTCAACGCCGCGCAGCGCTATTTCAGTGCCCTGCAAGGCATCAGCGATCCCGAGGCCAAGCGCAAGACCATCGGCAACCTGTTCGTCGAAATCTTCGAGGAAGAGTCCAGCAAACTCGCGAATGCCAAGTGGCTGGCCCAGGGAACCATCTATCCCGACGTCATCGAATCGGCGGGCAGCAAGACCGGCAAGGCGCACGTCATCAAGAGCCATCACAACGTCGGTGGACTGCCCGAGCACATGAAACTCGGCCTGGTCGAACCACTGCGTGAACTGTTCAAGGATGAAGTGCGGCGTCTTGGCGTGGAACTCGGCCTGCCGCGCGAAATGGTGTATCGCCACCCATTTCCCGGCCCCGGCCTTGGGGTGCGCATTCTGGGCGAAGTCAAACCCGAATTTGCCGAACTGCTGGCCAAGGCCGATGCTATCTTCATCGACGAACTGCGCCAATCGGGCTGGTACGACAAGACCAGCCAGGCCTTTGCCGTCTTTCTACCGGTGAAATCCGTCGGTGTCGTCGGCGATGCCCGCGCCTACGAATGGGTGATCGCACTGCGCGCCGTCGAGACCATCGACTTCATGACTGCGCATTGGGCGCATCTGCCCTACGAACTGCTGGGCAAAGTGTCCAACCGCATCATCAACGAACTGCGCGGCATCAGTCGTGTCGTTTACGACATCAGCGGAAAGCCACCGGCGACGATCGAGTGGGAGTGAGTTGACGCCCTTCGAGGACTATCGCTAGCTATCGAAAAACTGTCATAACGTGTTGATATAGAAAGGAATACGTCGCGACAGCTATCGGTGGCTATCGCCGGCCAGCGGAACAGGTTGGCGGTGAAACTGGCGGTAAGAATCGGAGGCCGGATTAAGACCCTCCCGTTCACTATTCAGACCCAAACCGTCTTTGACGGTAAAAGTCTTCTCGGGAAAGCTGGTTTTATGCGGCTTTCCGAGCATCAGCAGGTCTCCTGGCCCCTGACGGTAAAAGCCGTCACGAACCGGAGGAAAACCTCGATGCTCACCGACACTGCACTGCGCAATCTCAAGCCTAAGTCCAAGACTTACAAGGCTTTTGACCGCGACGGAATGTACGTGACGGTATCGCCTGTCGGTACCGTCACCTTCCGCTACGATTACCGTCTCAACGGACGCCGGGAGACGTTGACCATCGGCCGCTATGGGCCAGCCGGCGTCTCGCTGGCCTTGGCCCGCGAAAAGCTGATCGACGCCAAGAAGGCCGTCGCCCTGGGCAAGTCCCCTGCGCTGGAGAAGCAGCGCGAGAAGCGCCGTTTGACCGCCGCCAAGACCTTTGGCGAAGTGACCGAGAAATGGCTGGCCGGCGCCAGAATGGCCGACAGCACCAAGGCGATGCGCAAGAGCATCGTCGATCGAGACATCCTGCCGGCCTTTCAGAACCGGCAGCTCAACGAAATCACCGCCGATGATCTGCGCGCCCTCTGCAACAAGGTGAAGGCGCGCGGTGCGCCCGCGACCGCGGTACACGTCCGCGACATCGTGAAACAAGTCTATGCCTTCGCCATCCTGCATGGTGAGAAGGTGGACAACCCGGCCGAGGATGTGGGTGCTGCGTCGATTGCGACTTTCGTGCCGAAGGATCGCGCCTTGTCACCGCTGGAGATTCGCCTGATGGCGCGGCAGATGGAATCGGTGGCGACCTATCCGACGATCCGGCTGGCGCTGCGCATGATCCTGTTGACGCTGGTGCGCAAGAGTGAGCTGATCCAAGCCACTTGGGATGAGGTCGATTTCGAGAACGCGACCTGGACGATCCCCAAGCAGCGGATGAAGGGGCGCAACCCGCATGTGGTCTATCTCTCGCGCCAGGCGCTCGACATCTTCGTAGCTCTGCACACCTGCGCTGCCGGCTCGAAGTTCGTACTTCCGTCGCGCTACGACGCCGACCGCTGCATGTCGAACGCGACCTTGAATCGGGTCACGCAGATCGTCGCGAAGCGGGCGAAAGCTGCAGGCCTGCCCTTGGAGCCGTTCACCGTCCACGATCTGCGCCGTACCGGCTCGACGCTGTTGAACGAAATCGGCTTCAACCGCGATTGGATCGAGAAGTGCCTGGCGCATGAGGACGGGCGTTCCTCGCGCTCGATCTACAACAAGGCTGAGTACGCCGAGCAACGGCGCCACATGCTGCAAGAGTGGGCCAATATGGTTGATGCCTGGATCGATGGTCAGACCTACGTGCCGAAGTTGATGCCGGAGAACGTGGTGGTGCCGACGTTGAGGGCAACAGCCTGAAATAGCGGCTAGGTTGTCACTTGACAACCTAGCCAATCATCCCCATACTGGAGATCACTGATGGCTCGTTCCCCTCATCCGAAGAAAGAGGTCGAGGAAGCTCTCAGGCACGCCGAAGGGCAGGGCTGGCGCGTCGACGTCGGCGGCAACCACGCTCCTGATTAGCGCGATCCGTC
>DEHW01000070.1:2777-16531 GCA_002352135.1 Lysobacterales bacterium UBA2790 | reverse complement strand
ATCTCTTCGAAGCGGGTGTAGAGAAAGCTCTCCTTGTGATGTGCCAGGCACCACTTGGCCATGATCGAGCCGCCACGGCTGACGATGCCGGTGACGCGCTTGGCGGTCAGCGGGATGTAGGCCAGACGCACGCCCGCATGGATGGTGAAGTAGTCCACGCCCTGTTCGGCCTGCTCAATGAGGGTGTCGCGGAACAGTTCCCAGGTCAGTTCTTCAGCGCGACCGTCGACCTTCTCCAATGCCTGATAGATCGGCACTGTCCCAATCGGCACCGGCGAGTTGCGCAGGATCCATTCGCGGGTTTCGTGGATGTGCTTGCCGGTCGACAGGTCCATCACGGTGTCGGCGCCCCAGCGGATCGCCCAGACCATCTTTTCCACTTCTTCGGCAATCGAACTGGTCACGGCCGAATTGCCGATGTTGGCGTTGATCTTCACCAGGAANNTCGTCGCGCACGAACTCGGGCGTGACCACACCCGGCAGCGCGGCGCCGAAATCCTGCCCGGCTTGCCAGCGCCCACGCGCCAAACCCTGCGCGCGCACCTGTTCGATCAGGGCTTCGCGGCGCTGGTTTTCGCGGATTGCGACAAACTCCATTTCCGGCGTAACGATGCCGCGTCGCGCATAGTGCATCTGGCTGACGTTGGCGCCGACACGCGCCTTGCGCGGCGCGTGCAGGTTGGGAAAGCGAACCGCATCCAGGCGCGAATCGGCAAGACGAGCACGCCCGTATTCGGAACTGATGGCCGGCAATAGCTGGGTGTCAGCACGCTCTTCGATCCAGCGTGAGCGCAAGCTCGGCAAGCCCTGCGTCAGGTCGATCTTCGCGGCCGGATCGGTGTACGGACCGGAGGTATCGTAGACCGTCAGCGCGGGATTGGGCTCGGCACCAAACAGGCGCGGCGTATCGCCCTGCTGGATTTCGCGCATCGGCACACGCAGGTCAGCGCGCGAGCCGCCGACGTGGACCTTGCTAGACCCGGGAATGGGGCGGGTCACATCAGCGGAGAGGGCAGAGGTCTCACGGATCAAATCGCTGGGCAGGGCATTCATGGCGTTCTCGGCTGTCGATGGGTTACGAAGCGAGCGCACCACGCAGGAATTCACCCTGCGCCACTGCGACAAAGCTCCCTACGCCGGTACCAACCGGATCAGGTTCAAAGGGACTCTCTCAGCCGGACTAAGCCCGGCACCCCCGCTTCCTGTCGCCAATTGGACCACAGACCGAGGCGGAAGTGTCGGCGATTCACACGATGCAGACCAATTGAGATTGACCGCCCGCGGCCTGCTGGCTAGGCTGGCGAGGTTTACATCAACGCGTAGACGTTTTCGCCTTCACGCCCACACCGATAGCGCAGGAATCCGGTATGTCCATCAGTATCACCATCGACTTGAGTGACAGTGATCTCGAACACTTCAAGGCCGCGCAAAAGGCAGCCGAGCTGGCCGCATCAGGCAAGTCATCCGATGACGTGGTCGCGGCTGCGGTCAAGTTGCTCTCCGAAGCAAAGACCAACCAGTTGCCTGACTTTGTGCGGGACCGCCTTTTGGGTTTGGACTCTCTGATTGCCATGCTGCGTGACCCAGGCTTTGCTTTGCCTGAGGACGATCGGCAACGCGTTGTCTCTGCGCTGTTGTATTTCGTCGATCCCAAGGACGTGATTCCCGATCACGTGCCAGTGCTGGGCTACCTTGACGATGCCATAATGATCGAGCTCTGCCTGCGCGAACTGCACAACGAGTTGGAAGCGTATGAAGACTTCTGCGACTTCCGCGCTCGCGAAGCCAAATTGCGCGGTGTCGATCCATCAAGCCTCGCACGCGAGGACTTCCTTGAAGCACGCCGCGACGAACTGATCGAGCGTATGCACAATCGCCGCGAACGCGACTTCGGCACTGGCTACGGCCGCAGCAGTGGCTATGCGCGCAAAGGCTACACGCGCAGTTGGCGTCCGGGCATCTTTGGGGTGAGCTGAGGCGTGGGTAGGGTAAGCATGCGTGCCGTCTCTCCCGCAGCCCTCAATGAGGGCTCGCGGGGGACTTTGGTTGAACACCTCGGTATTGAGATTCTGGAGGTCGGTTCGGACCTGATCCGCGGGCGAATGCCCGTCGACCAGCGCACCCACCAGCCGTTCGGCCTGCTGCATGGTGGTGCTTCGGTGGCACTCGCCGAGACGCTGGGTAGCATGGGTGCATCCCTCTACATCGACCCCGAGCACGCGATGGCAGTGGGTCTTGAAATCAATGCCAACCACTTGCGTGCTGTCACGTCCGGTTGGGTCACGGGCACCGCCCGACCGATCCATATTGGGCGCAGCACCCAGGTGTGGGACATCCGGATTGAGGATGAGCGCGGTCGTCAAACCTGCATTTCGCGATTGACCATGGCCATCGTTCCGCACGGCAAGGCCGGAATTTCCAACGAGTAATTTGGCCTTTGTCGCGCGAGTCGCTGGTCGCGTCGACCCGGCTTGGTTAAGGTGAGCCAATGCCCACGCCCTCAATCCCTCCAACGTCTGCGCAAGCACCAACTGATGGTCTGCGCCCGCTGCGTTATGTGTTGCGAACTCCTTTGTTGTTGTTGCATTTGCTCTTCTCGTTGCCGCTGACGCTCGCGTTGATAAACCCGATTACGCGTCGTTTGCATGTGTTCGGCGAGCGCATCGACCACATCGCGATACGCTGGTGGTCACTTGGATTGATGCGGATCTTCGGCTTTCGCGTCCTGCGCTTCGGACAACCGCATCGCGGTGGTGCCTTGATGGTTGCCAACCATGTCTCGTGGATCGACATCGAGCTGGTTCATAGCCAATGCGCGGTCGGCTTTGTCGCCAAGAGTGAGATCAGTCGCTGGCCCTTGATCGGCTGGCTGGCAAGACGCGGCGGAACCATCTACCACCAACGCGGCAGCAATGAATCGTTGCACGGCGTGATGCACCAGATGATGGAGCGTCTGCAGGCTGGCCTGCCAGTCGGCGTGTTTCCCGAAGGTGGCACGACGGACGGGCAGACAGTGCGAACGTTTCATGCGCGGATTTTTCAGCCTGCGGTCGCGGCACGTGTTCCCGTGCAGCCCGTAGCATTGCGCTATGGCTCGGCTGGAAGCGCACAGATGCAGGTCGCGTTTGCCGAGGGCGAGAGTTTCATGGGCAATTTCCTGCGTCTGCTGGGTGATCCTTCCCGAATTGCAGAGGTGCATTTTCTGGCTGTGATCGACACTCACGAAGAAGGCCGACGCAAGTTGGCAGAGAGTGCCCGCAGCGCTATTCAGGCAGCGATGACAAGCTGATGGACCCGCGCGACTACCGGCCGCCACGCTGGTTGCGCAATCCGCATGTGCAATCGGTATTGTCGTCGAGTGGGCTGCGTAGACTGTTGGCCAGAAAGCGCCGCCAACTGGTGGAGTCCACGGCCGAATCTCACTTGTTGGAGTGCAGTGACGGCGTTCTGCTGCAAGGCTTCCTCACTCGGCAAACGACACAGGCGCAAAGCAGCGGGCTGGTGGTGCTCCTGCATGGATGGGAGGGCAGCGCGCGCTCCAACTACGTGCTGCATACCGCCGCGCGACTGCTGCAGTCCGGCTTCGATGTGTTTCGGCTGAATTTCCGCGATCACGGCGACACCCATCACTTGAATCCGGATCTGTTCAGTTCAAACAAGCTGGGCGAGGTCGTCGATGCAGTCAGTGAGGTGGCACGACGCTTCGAGCCACGTTGGATGGGCGTGGTGGGCTACTCCCTCGGTGGCAATTTCGCGCTGCGCGTCGGGTTGCAATCCCGGTCTGCGCACCTGCCATTGCAACACGTCATCGCGATCTGCCCGGTGGTCAGTCCTCCGGCGGGCCTGCAGGCGATCGAAGACTCGCCGTGGTTCTACGAGTACTACTTCATGCGCAAATGGACGCAGTCCTTGCGGCGCAAGCAGGTGCTCTATCCGGATCGATTCCGTTTCAGCAAGGACGAGTTCAACAGCGGCATTCGCGAATTGACCCGTGTGCTGGTGGAGCGCCACACACCCCTGCAAAGCCTTGAAGCCTATCTCGACAGCTACTCCATCGCGGCAGATCGCCTCGCAAGCATGCCGATCAACGCACACATTCTCACTGCAGCCGACGACCCGGTGATTCCGCTGGCGGATTTTCTCGCTCTGCAGCTGCCACCGTGCGTTACTCTTGATGTCGCGGAACACGGCGGGCATTGCGGCTTTCTCGATGGCTGGCATCTGCGTGGGTTTGCCGAGGAGTACGTGGCGCAACGTCTGCTTCAAGCTTGTTCGTCACCGACGGGCGATGGGTTGGGCCCCGGCTGCAGGTAAACTAGGGCGCTTTGCCGTCTGCGGCGGCTGTCGCCGTCCATCAACCCGAAGGTCAAATCATGCTGGATGTCATCCATCAGGCTCTGCGTCGTGGCGACGCGCCTGCCGCCGAACGTGCCGCTCGCGAAGGTCTTTCCGCACTGCCGAGCAACCCCGATTTGCATCATCTGCTGGCCGTCTCATTGCAACAGCTTCGTCGCTGGCCGGAGGCACAGGCCGCCTTGCAACAGGCCCTGATGCTGGCACCCGATCGCGCGGCATTTCATGTCACTCGTGCGCAGTTTGCCTTGGCCACGTCGGAGGTAGCTTCTGCACGCGCCGATCTGCAGCGCGCGGTGCAGCTCGATCCAAACAGCCTCGCCGCCTATTTGGCGCTTGCCCGGATTGAACTTGCCGAAGGCAACTTGGACTCAGCCGAGTCGCATCTGAAGTTCGCTCGTCGAGTCGGCGCGGATCGACCGGAGACGCTGCTGCTGGAAGGTCAACTGCAGCTCGCGCGTCAGCAGCCAGATACCGCGCTCAACTACTTCAATGCCGCCGCAAAGCTGTTGCCCAACGATCCGATGGTGCAGATCAGCCTTGCTGCCGCCTATGAGCAGCGAGGCATGCCTGCCTTGGCTGAGGACGCGCTGCGCAATGCCATCAAGCTGCGGCCGGATGCGGCCAGTACGCGTCGCCAATTGATCAATCTGCTGGCGAAGGAAGCTCGACTGGACGAGGCGCGCGACGAGTTCAAGATTCTGCTCGAGCAGCATCCGAATGATGCCGGTGCTTGGCGCGCACTCGGCCAATTGCAATTGGGTCGCCGCGATGTGGGTGCGGCCATCGGCGCGTTTCATCGCAGCCTCAGCCTGTTCCCAAGGCAAACCGATGTATTGCGCGTTCTCCACGAAATGTGGGCCGCCCGTGATGCCGCCGACGAAGCGCGGGCATTTCTGGACAGTCTGATCGCGCAGCATCGCGGTGAAGATCTGCTGTGGGATGCGCGCTACCGACTGGACGCCATGAATCCGGTAGGCCCAGCCATCCTGAAGGCTTGGAGTGAGGCGCTGCCGAACAGCCTGGCAGCGCTTGAGGCCACAGCGCAGCGCGCCGATCTGGAAGCACGCGGGGACGAGGCGGAGACCTTGGCCGATCAGGTGCTGGCGCGCGATCCACGTCGTGTCGGGGCGGCGCTGGTGAAGGCGCGTGCCGAGTTGCGTCGCGATCCCGCGACCGGTGAGGCGCGCCTGTCCAGCTTGCTGGCAGACAGCAAAGACCCGATTCTCCGTCGCACTTTGCTGGGCCTGCTTGGCCTGGCTGCGTCGCTCCGGCAATCCCCATCGGAAGCCATTGCGCGCTGGACCGAGGCCTGGACGCAGACCGAAGCGGGCTTGCCCTTACCGGCGTTTCTGCCGCCCGGGCCGACCGTGACCGCGCCGGATGAAGTCAGCGTGCCACGCCTGCTGTGCCTGTTTCCCGGCGTCCAAGGCGACGCCATTTGCGCTGCATTGGCCGAATCAGCGCCGGTGGTGATCGATCGCTTTGGTGTCAATGCAAGAAATGACGGCCTTGGGCCGCTGCGTCCGAAGGATGGCCATCACGGGGAGCAGGGCGCGGACGCCATTTGGCGCGCCAAGCTGGCCGAGCGCGGTCAGACCGAGGCGCAAGTCATTGATGTTTTGCCACATGTTGATGCGGAAATTTTCAGTGCGCTTCCGCATTCGCGTCTGGTCGTCGCGCTGGCTGACCCGCGCGACATGCTGCTCAATTGGCTGGCCTTTGGCAGCGCTCAACGTTTCGCCGTCCTGCCGCTCACGCATGCCGCGTCGTGGCTGGCCCAGGGAATCAATCTGGTTCTGGATCTACAGCAGTCGACACCGGAACGCATTCATCTGTTGCGTAGCGATGCGCTGGATGCCGACCCGCTTGCCGCCTTGGCTGAAGCGGCAGGGTTCTGGGCTCTGGAAACCTCACCCAGTCAGTTCATGCCGGTCAATCCCGGCGCCTTGGCGCAGCACATGTCCCTGGGCCAATGGCGTGCTTACAGCGACGTCTTGGCGGAGCCATTCGCCATTCTTGCGCCCGTCGCAGCACGTCTGGGCTATTCCGACTGAACCCGATGCTCGGCCCAGGCCGCGATGGCCTGGGCCTCGTTCGAGCGGTACATGGAAAGGCTGCCAATGCTTCCTTTTGCGGCGAGCACTGCGGTATAGCCTTCGGCGGGCGCCACGCGTCGATGTTGCCAGGCCGCCAGTGGCGTTGCGTCGTTCGGAACCTGCGTGAGCTGCGGGTCGCTTCCAATGGCATCGCATGCGAACGTCCACTGGTCCAGCCATCCGTAAATGCCCGTGCCCGTCGCCTTGCAGGAAGACTCTTTGGCGGTCCAGGCAAAGAGGAAAGCACGTCTCGCCGCCTCGCCGTCGAGCGACGCAAGTGCGGTCGCCTCATCCTTGCCGAAGTAGCGCTTCGCTAGTGCTTGCACTCGCGGTTGCCGATCCATGCGCTCCAGATCGATGCCAACGCGCAGACCTCGCGCCACCGCCACCACCGTGCCGCCCTCGGTGTCGCTGAGATTGAAGTCAGGTGCGCCATCGACATCCAGCAGAAAAGGTCTGCCACGCGATTCGCGACCAAAGCGCAAGGCCTGCGGTGGCATGGCCACGTAGCGCGACAAGGTGATCCGCAGCACCGCGTCAATATACGTTCGCCTTACGCGTGGGGCGATGGCTGGGCTGGCGTACCACCAGAGGTGAACTTCGCCGGGATGAAGCAAAGAGATCGTGGTGCTTGCGGGGTCGAGCATCATGACCAGACTCTAGCAGGCAATGTCTTCACGCCGGTTCCAAGGACCATCGCGAACGTTGCTCGCTTGTCAAGGCTATGAAATCCGGGCAGAATGCGCGGCTCGCTGTGTCCGTGTCCGGATCAAAGTGGCGGTGAATGCGACGCCAAGCTTTGTTCAATCAGCGAGTTTCAACCCGTTCGCATGCGATGCCGGTCATCGCGGGGCCGCCGTCTTCCTGGCCAAGGGAGGCAATACTCTTTCTACGAGGTGCGTCATGGCACGAGTTTGCCAAGTAAGTGGAAAGGCTGTGCAGTCGGGTAACAACGTCTCGCACGCCAACAACCGAACCCGTCGTCGCTGGTTGCCCAACCTGCACGAACGCCGCTTCTGGGTCCCGAGCGAAAACCGTTGGGTCAAGCTGCGTGTATCCACCCATGCCCTGCGCACCATCGACAAGAACGGTATCGAATCCGTCCTCGCCGAGCTACGTGCCCGCGGCGAAAAGATCTAAGGAGAACCGACCATGGCATCCAAGCGCGACAAGATCCGTCTGATCTCCACCGCCGGCACAGGTCATTTCTACACGACCGACAAGAACAAGAAAAACACCCCGGGCAAGATGGAAATGAACAAGTACGACCCGGTTGTGCGCAAGCACGTCCCGTACAAGGAAGGCAAGATCAAGTAATTGATCGCCCCAAGTAACACTTGAAGCCCGCCTTGTGCGGGCTTTTTGTTTTACGGACCACGGATCAAGGTTCTGTGCGCCTCAGCTTAGACCCAAGCCGAACGCCAGACCCAAGTTGTAGATCAGGCTGGTATGAATCGCAGCCGGAATCGCCAACTTCAAAGGGTCGCGCTGTGAGCGCGCCCGTCGTGCCAGCCAAACCGCGTACCCACTGAAGGGCAGAGCCAACAACGCCAGCAACGACAGTGCTGGCAGACGGGCTGTCGATACCGCATAGACCAACAGAATCCACAAGGCCGCTTGCAGCAGGATGAAACCTTGCAAGGCACGCAACGCGCCAAACCGCACTACGAGGGTACGTTTGCCGTTGGCCGCATCGGCCTGCAGGTCGGCGACGTTGGCGATCACCAGAATGGCGCAAGCGCCGAGCGCGGGGCCAAGCGCGATCAGCCACAAGTCCAAGGACAGGCTGCCGGACAAGGCGAGATGCGCACCAATGGGAATCAGGGCCCAGCACAGGGCCACGGTGAGCTCACCCCAACCGTGGCGCATCAAGGCGAACGGCGGTGCGGAGTAGGCCCAACCCAGCAACATGCCGAGTAGACCGACGAGTCCGAGGACCGGTTGCGACAGCAAGGACAGCGCCACGCCACCGCCAATCACGCATGCCGTCAGCACCCAGACCAACCGTTGCGCATCGCCAATATGGAGCCTCCCCTCCTGCAGTGCCCGCGAGCCACCACAAAACGGGGCAATACGTGCTTGATTGTCGCGATCTGCACCGCTGCGCGCGTCGTGAACATCGTTCCAGGCGTTGATGGCGGCATGCGCCAAGGCGATCAACGCCAGCACAAAGACCGAGCGCCAAAGGTCATCTGATTGCAGGCGGCCCTGCTTGGCTAGTCCAACGGCCGCAGCACTGATCGACAGCCACAGAAATCCAGGACGGGTCAGCGCCCACAGAGCCTGCCATCGTGGCCATGGTGGGGGCGTTGGCGAGAGAACGGTCTGCGCATCCGACATGGGCTCACCTTGCGCACCAGCGGGTGCTTGCGTCAAGGAGATTTCAACGCCTCGTCGCGCATTTCTTCAATCCGCCGGACTTTGGGATTGTCCGCACCGTAAACAGCCGTGAGGCGCGCGTGAGCAAGTTCGTATTGTTCGATTGCCGCGCGCTTGTCTCCGCGCTTGAGCAGGGCATGCGCAAGCCCGACTCGAAATAGCGCCGGCTCTGCCCGGTCGGCGGACAAGCTACGCTCGGCACGCGCGACGGTATCGGTCGCCATCGCGATGGCCTCATCCCACTTGCCTTGTGCGCGCAATAGACCGGCGAAGTTGTGCGCCAGAATCAGCACATCCAACGCATCGTCGCCAAGCAGTGCGCGCTCGGTCTCCAGGGCACGACGATAGTGAACGCCCGCCTCGTCGAGCTTGCCCTGCAGAGACAGCACCAGCCCAAGATTGTTGAGACTGTTGCGGGTCAGCGTGTTACCCACACCCAGGCTTTGCTCGCGCACGGCGAGTACTTCACGAAACAGTGCTTCGGCTTCGGCGTACTGCTTGGCGTCCTGCAGAATGCTGGCCAGCTCGTTGAGCGCCTGCAAGCAAACCGGGTGTTGCCGTCCGAACCGCTGTTCGCGCAACTGGGCCACTTGGCGTTGTATCTGGATGGCCTGCGGCAAGTCGCCGCGTTGACGAGACAACAGGGCGCTGACCTGCAGGGCGGCCAGATGCAGATGCTGCTCTCCCGCTGGCAAGCCCTGACTGCGTGCCAATGCCAAGGCAATCGATGCGTCTGCGCGCTCAAACTGTCCCAGTCGAGCGGCTGCGTCGGCATCCATGGTCAGACTGGCGAGGTATTGTGTTGCAAGGGAGCGCGGTCCGCCGGCCAGTTTCGGCAACAAGCGTTGATTTGCGTCCAGAAACTCCTCAAGACGATTGCTGGTCAAGAGCGACTGGGTCGCACGGTATTCGGCTTGCAGTGCCAATTCGCTGTCCTTGCCGAACAGGCGCTCCGCATCACGTTGCGCTTCGTCCAACAGCGCCGCGGCCTCATCAAAACGACGTTGCTCGGCATAGATGTCGGCGCGATCGATTTGCATCTGGACGCGCTGCGCCGGTTCGAGCAAGGATCGCGCTCTGTCCAGTGCCATGGCCTGCTGCATCTGTGTTTCAGCGCGCTCTGCCTCACCCACGCCCAACAGACTGTTGGCCAAGGTCCAATGCAGTGCGGCAGCAACCGCCGGCTGATCGGCAAAACGTTCGTCAACCGTCATGGCCGCCTGCTCCAGCGCTTCACGAACGGTCAAATCCCGTCTTGCCTCTTCATAGGGATTGGCGCGTTGCAAAAGATCCTCATTGAGGAACTGATTGATGGCCAAAGCGGTGGCGGCTTCACGCTCCGCACGCTCCGCAGCCAGTCTTGCCAGATCACGCTCCTGCGCCAGACGCCAACTGAAAGCGGAGACCGTGAGAATCAGCACGAGCAACGCGAGTCCCGCACCGAGTGCGGTCAATGGTTGGCGTCGCACGGCGCACTGAAATGCGTATCGCAAGCCACCCGCGTATGCGTGCACAGGTCGCCGGTCCAGCCAGCGCTGAAGATCACGAGCAAACTCAGCCACCGAGCCATAGCGCGCATCCGGTTGCTCCGCGCAAGCGCGCGCAAGAATGGCAAGCAGCTCACGTCGTCGGACCGAGTTGCCTACATCGCACCAGTGGCTGGCGCTGATTTGCTGACCGCCAACCGTCGACGATGGCCATTGCGCTGCGGTTGTGTGCTTATCAAACTCTTCCGTTGTCCTTGGACAGGAGAGCACCGCATTCAAGAGCAGACCAAGCTGATACTGATCCGATGCGGGTCCGGGCTGCAATTGCTGCCGCTGCTCCGGACTCGCCCATGCCGGTGAATAGGCGTGCTCGTGATGGTCGTCGTCGACCAAGCTGGCAATACCGAAGTCCAACAGCTTGACGGTGCCATCGCTATCGACCAGTACATTGGCCGGTTTGATGTCTCGATGAATCAGGAGTCGCTGGTGGGCGAAGCTGACCGCATCGATGACCTGCAACATCAGGGAGATCCGCGACCGCACGCCAAGCTTCTGATGGAAAGCATGTGTATCGATGCGTTCGCCTTCGATGCACTCCATGGCAAACCACAGCCTTCCACTTTCGTGACGTCCGCCATCGAGCAATCGTGCGATGTGCGGATGGCGTAGTTCAGCAAGAATCTGGCGCTCTCGCAGGAACAAGGCCTCTCGCCGCGCATCGTCCATGCGCTGTACGCATTTGATCGCCACCTGCTGAGAGTAAGCACCGTCATCGCGCTGTGCGCGGTAGACAATGCCCATGCCACCTTTGCCCAGTTCACCGGTGATCCGAAATGGCCCGAGCCGGGTTCCCAATGGCAGTCGTTCCGAGCGCTCTATCTCAACGGCAAGTGAGCGCATCAACGGGCCGCCAACCAAGGCTCCTGGTTCCAACAGGTCGAGAGGCGAAGAACTCATACGATCCATACCGTCATGCGATTCATGGAGTATCACTGCGGAACCCGAAACCGCAGACTCACCCGCCAGCACCCGCATCGCCAAGAATTTGCGCCAAGCGCTGACGCGCTTCGGCAAACAGACGCTGACTGCTGCGTAAGGGCATCTCCATTGCGTCCGCGGTCTCCTGCTCCGAAAGACCTGCAAAGACACGACATTCGACAGCTTTGGCCAAGCGCTCGTCTTCGTCAGCAAGCCGCTGCAAGGCACTGTCCAACATCACCAAGTGCTCCGCTTGCGCATCCGCGGCCAGATCGTTGTCGTCCAACGTGACCTGCTGGGCACCCCCGCCACGCTTGGCTGCCAATCGATCACGCGCATGATTCAACATCAGCTGGCGCATTGCTTTTGCCGCTAAGGCAAGGAAGTGCTGCCGGTTGATCACGCCTTCAGGGCCCGCTCGGGAGAGCCGCAGGTAGCACTCATGCACCAGTCCGGTCGCGTCCAGTGTGGCGCTCCCCGGACCATGCAAGACTCCCCGGGCGATCCGCCTGAGGTCGTCGTAGATGATCGCCACGACTTGATCCCAGGCCGACCCATCACCGTCTCGGGCTCGTTGCAGTAATTGTGTGACTTCACTCATGCGCGACCCCTCGGCGTATGCCGACCATCAGCGACAGTATATGTGTCCCCGTTTCACCGACTCGGCACCGTTCTGCGACGATGGACGTCGCTCGTGCGTCCGATAGGTCATGCTCCTGATGCCAGACACGATGTTTGCCAATGCTGCTCCTTCGTCCATTGACGAAGGCGATTTGGTGTTGCGTGCACAACGTGGCGACTCTGCGGCGGTGAGCACGCTGTATCAGTCGCATGCTCCTCGGGCCTACTTGTTGGCGTTGCGCCTTTGTGCCCAGCCCGCTCTCGCCGAGGACATCGTCCAGGACAGCTTTGTGCGTGTGCTGGAAGGGATCGGCAATTTCCGCGGTGAGGCGCCCTTTTTCGTCTGGCTCAAGCGAACGGTGACGCACCTGAGCATCGATGCATTGCGCCGAATGAAGCGCTGGCAATACGTCGATATCGAAGAGTCGGTCCTTGAGCACCTCGTCGCCGGTGAACCGGATCGACAGCTGGACGCGCTCGGGCTGCTGCGTCAACTTCGGCCTCAAGCCCGCGCTGTTCTGGTTCTGCATGAGTTGGAGGGACTCAGTCACGACGAGATTGGCGCGCTTTTCCAACGTACGCCGAGCTATTCCAAGTCCTTGTTGTCGCGCGCCAAACAGCAACTGGGGCTGTTGCTCGATCAACAGCAGGCCAGCAAAACCTCCGGAGCACTCCAATGAAGCCTGAGCCCGATTCGTCTCTCCCCGCGTGGCTCGCTTACCTGGAGGGACTTCCCGTCGGTCCGGGACCGGACCTGCAGGTAGCCGAGTTGATCGCCAAGCGACTTCGGCGACGGCGACGGGCTCGTCAATGGACCAAGGCATTGGCCGGAAGTGCATGCATCGCGCTTGCGCTCTGGTTGCCACTGCCTTCGTCGGCACCCACGCCTGCGCTGAATGCACCCGTGGGGATCGAGGCCGTGCAAAGTGCTGATGATGTTTCGAAATGGACACGCAGCATGGAAGACGATGGCAATTCGCAGAACAGCAACCCGGTCTGGATTTAAGACGCCCGGCCCCGACACAGCAGGATCAAGAAGGACAATTCCTATGCACGCGTATCTGATCAAGCCACTTCATCACCGCGCGCTTTCGAGTCTTGTTGCACTCGCGGCTTGCACATCCCTTGCACTGGCCTCCGAAGACACCGATAGGCGCGTCAGCGATGCCTTGCAGGCGGCCGTTGCACGCCTGGTTGAAAATGGAGAGATACCGCTAGACGCGTTGCAGGACCTGCATCTGCAACTCGACGCGTTCAACACGGTGCGTTTCGGCGCGCTGGTAGAGGGCCGCTTCGATTCGGATAGCGACCTGCTGGGGCTCAAGGTTCTTGCGGTGGCGAGCGATTCGCCCGCCCAGAAAATGGGCCTGCAGCCGGGAGACCATATTCAGTCTGTCGCCGGCGCGTCACTCGTCGGTCTCGGTGCGCTCGATGCCCAGCAAGCGCGCGCCGCTGTGGTGTTCAAACAAGTTCTGTCAGCACAGAACGGCGATGTCGAGTTGCTGGTCCAGCGCAACGGTAGTGCGCTGGCACTGCATACGACGGTCAATGCACTGTCGCTTCCGAGTATGCAGGTCAGCTTTGCGGCGGCCACGACCAGCCATGGCGGTGGGGGCTCCGGTGGGGGACGTGACGTCGACACCTGTGGCCGCATCAGTCAGTTGTTCGTGGGTTCTCGAAGTCGTGCCGAATTTCCACTAGTGATTATCGAAATTGACGGCAAGGTCCCCGGGCCGACCCGCGCCGATACCTTCCGTGTGGCACCCGGTTTGCGCCGTGTCACCGTGGCGGAAGCGATTGATCCGCGTGAATTCAGTGATGTCGCGCTGGCGCGCCG
>DEHW01000070.1:0-2644 GCA_002352135.1 Lysobacterales bacterium UBA2790 | reverse complement strand
GTCACTGGACGTGAAGTAAAACTCGACCCAAGCACGCTGATTGTCTCCCGCACCGATTTGAAGGGCGTCATCACCTACGTCAACGAAGACTTCGTTCGCATCAGCGGATTCGAAACCGAGGAGTTGCTGGGAAAGGCTCACAATCTGGTCCGTCACCCGGACATGCCGCCCGAGGCCTTCGATGATCTGTGGCGGCGCCTGAAGGCGCGACGCCCTTGGATGGGCTTCGTCAAGAATCGCTGCAAGAACGGCGATCACTACTGGGTGAAGGCACGTGTCACACCGATCTTCGAATCTGACAAGGTCGTCGGCTACCTCTCTGTGCGCAAGATGGCAACCCGGGAACAGATTGCCGCGGCGGAAGCGGCATACGCCAAGATTCGCGCCAAGACGCCGGGTCTGCGCGTCAGTTTCGGCACCGTCGTGGGACGTCAGTGGGCGATTCGATTGAACCCGATGTGGCATATGTCATTGCGCGCGCGTTTGTACTTCTTCGGCGCGTTTGCCGCGAGCACCGGAGCGGCGCTGTTGGTGCTGGATGCGTTGGGTGCAACGAGCGCCATACTCTACGCCATCGTGGCACTTGCCCTGATCGCGGGCTTGTACTCCGCGTGGTGGCTGGGGAACGACATCGTTGGTCGCTTGGATACCGCGCAGCGCGCGTTCAAGCGCATCGATCAGGGTCACTATGATGAAGATCTGGCCATTGACCGCAATGATGAAATTGGGCGGCTCCTGCTGGAACTGCAGTCGATGCAAATCCGCACCGGCTACCAGATCGCCGACGAAAGGCGCCGTGCGACGGAGAACTTCCGGGTCTTGGAAGCACTCGACTGCGTTCGCACCAACGTCATGATCGTTGGCCCCGAGGGGCGGATTCTCTCCATCAACCGGTCCCTAAAGGACCTGTTCTCCGAGTCCATCCAGGAGATCCACAAAGACCTTCCGCAGTTCGACGTGGAAAAGGTCGTTGGCGCACCGCTTGCCTACGTTCAACGTCATGAACAGGACCGTTTGGCGATGACTACGGACGGCGACAAGGTCCGCTTCAGCTCGTTCTGGTTTGGTGGGCGCAGTTTTTCGTTGGTGGCATCCGCTGTGCTCGACGCACAACAGGTCCGGCGTGGCACCGTGCTGGAATGGCGCGAGCGAACCCAGGAAGCACTGGTGGAAGCCGAGGTGGATCGAATCACCCGCGCCGCCGCCGAAGGCGATCTCGATCAGCGTATCCCCTTGGAAGGCAAGGTTGGGTTCTTCAAGCGACATGCGGAAAATCTCAACCATATGCTGGATACGACGGTGAATGGCCTGCGGGAAATTCGCGAGGTCATGCTGGCCATTGCCGATGGGGATCTTTCCCGTCGCGTAAACGGCGAGTATCGCGCCACCTTTGGAGAGATGAAGACCGCTGTCAACGAGACGGTGGAACAACTGGCTCGCATCGTCGGTGAGATCAAGACCGTTGCCGAAGCCGTCGATGGGGCGGCTGGCGAGATTGCCAACGGCAATCAGGACCTGTCGCGTCGCACGGAATCCCAGGCGGCAAGCCTGGAAGAGACGGCGGCCAACATGCAACATCTGACCAGCACGGTCACGCAAAACGCGGAAAACGCACGCCAAGCCAATCAACTGGCCGCCAGCGCCACATCGGTCGCCACACGTGGCGGCGAAGTGGTCGAACGCGTCGTGTCGACCATGCAGGGCATCAGCGCGTCGTCAGTAAAAATGAGCGACATCATTGCCACCATTGACGGCATCGCGTTTCAAACCAACATTCTTGCGCTTAACGCAGCAGTCGAGGCGGCGCGTGCCGGCGAACAGGGCCGCGGCTTTGCCGTGGTGGCGGGCGAAGTCCGCGCCTTGGCGCAACGCAGCGCGGCGTCTGCACGTGAAATCAAACAACTGATCAGTGACTCGATTGAACGCGTCCAAGATGGAAGCAGATTGGTTCGCGACGCCGGAGAAACCATGGCAGAAATCGTCCAGTCGGTGCGCCGCGTTACTGATCTGATGGGGGAAATCAGTGCCTCGTCAGCGGAGCAGTCACAAGGCATTGGCGAAATGAATCAAACCGTCATGCAGATGGACGAAGCCACGCAACAGAACGCAGCGTTGGTTGAAGAAGCGGCAGCCGCCGCGGCCAGCATGCAGGATCAAGCGAAAGCCTTGGTGCAGACCGTTGGCCGATTCCGCTTGGAATCCGACGGGGCGGTGAATTCAGACCATACCGGCTTCGAGGCCATGATCGCTGCACATCGCGCTTGGCGGGAAAAGTTGCAGGAGGCCATTGCTGGTCGCGGCGAGCCCATCAACGTCGAGCGCACCTCCGTTGATCATGCCTGTGCGCTGGGTCAGTGGATCTACGGTGAAGGTAAGTCAAGCGCGGGCAGTCGCGAGTATGAAGACTTGCGAGAGAAACATGCGCTTTTCCATCGNNGCAACAACTTCAGCATCGTCACTGAGACAGCGTTATGGTTCCAGGGGTGCAGGTCTGTTGTGCGCGGCATCCGTCAACGGATGCTGGCCTTTGGCCGTGGCTGCGGCACCTGACACCTAACTGAACGCCTTTGTTCGATCGGCTGTCCGTTGTCCTAACTGGTTGGCATTGCACGTACCCCCACATACGCCGCCACTTCGCGGCCTG
>DEHW01000200.1 GCA_002352135.1 Lysobacterales bacterium UBA2790 | reverse complement strand
GGATTGGCACTCATGACCAATGCCGCCACGCCAACCGCGTTCGGTGTGGCCATGCTGGTGCCACTCTTGCTGCCGTAGGCATTGCCAGGCACGGCGGAACGCACGCTCACGCCAGGCGCGACGACATCCGGCTTGAGGCGATTGCTGCCATCCACTGTCACCGGGCCGCGTGATGAGAATCCCGCGATGACATCGCTGTTGTCGGTGGCGCCAATGGTGAAGGCATCCGCGTAAATCGCTGGTGGGTCAATGACGGTGGCGCAGCTTGATCCCGAATTGCCCGCCGCCACAANNGTCGGCGCAGCGAACCATTGGAAACAGTCCAGATACGTGCTCGGACGTCCCGTGCCACTGTCCATATTGCGGCAACCGATCCAGCGGGCGCCGGGGGCTACACCGATCTGGTTGCTGCCCGCATCATCGCCGGTCATCGTGCCCATGGTGTGGGTGCCGTGCGAGTTGTCGTCGCAGGGCGCTGCCGCACTCAAGCCACAAGGATTGCTGTTGCCGTCGATGTCGGCAGTGATCGCATCGTGCCAATGAAAATCATGATCGGCTGTCGCACCGTCCCAGCCCCGGTAGCTGGCTTTCAGCGCCGGATGATCCCATTGGTAGCCCGTATCCTGCCCCGCAATCACCACGCCTTCGCCGCGGTAGCCCAAGGCCCAGACCTCCGGCGCACGCACGCGGGTCACATTCGATTCGACCGCGCGGATCTCTTCATCCGCACCATCCTCGCGTCCGATCTCCGCCTTGAACGGCGCGTCCCACTCGAACCCTAGCACCTCGTCTCGCGCAGCCAGATCGGCGGCTTGCTCGGCATCCAGACGCGCGGCAATGACGTTGGCGATCCAGAACGGTCGTGCCGCAATCGAATGCGACTGCAACCAGTCGATCACCGGTTTCTGGCTGGCATCAGCTTGCGCCTTCAAGGCATCAACTGCGAGTCGCGACTGGATCGAAAAAGCCAGACCGCGCTTCGTAGACAACGGCATCGAGCGCAGACGGATCAACACGTCCGCGCGCTCACCCGAAGCCCAATGCAAACGCAAGCCCTCAGGGATCTTGCTGGAAGCGAGACCTGGCTCCGCCGCCCATGAACAGCCTTGCGGTAACAAGCCAAGCGCCCCCGCAACGGCAATTGCTAGAAGACTATCGCGCACCGGCATTCCTCCGTCGTGCAATCACCAACGATCAGCGAATCTCGAACTCACCGCGACAGCCACGATCCACCCAGACGCCATTTCGGTCGTAACCCCAAGTCCGCATGTAGACACACTCACTGCGGGATTTCTGGTCAATCAGAATCGCCTCGCGCGGAATACGGACGTTGCATTTGCGATAGCGGTCATCATGCGACTCGCAGGAAATGGTTTGCAGGTCTGGGCGTGGCGGGCGATTGTTCGGGTAGCCGTCGCCATACTGCCCGCCCCCGTAATGGCCGCCATAGCGCCGCACCTCGAACTCGCCACGGCAGCCGTCGGAGACCCACAAGCCGCGACGATCTACGCCCCAGCTGCTGCCTTCGATACAGGGAGACCGCGACTTCTGTCGCAGAAGCCGGACGTCGCTGCGCGGCGAAATCCCGCATACGTTCTCGCGGTCATTGAAAGACTCGCACAGCACGATGTTGTCGCCGCCCATGGAGCGCGAATAGATCTCGAATGTCGCCCGGCAGCCGTTGGACACCCAGATGCCTCGGCGATCCGTTCCCCAACTCTGCCCTTCGATACATGCGGATCGCGAATGCTGCTGAAGCAGATTCACGCCACCCCGCGCGTCCACTTCACAATACTCGGTGCGGTCGTTGTAGGACTCACAGCGCACCGTCTCGGCGTACTGCGCGGAAGTCACACCGGCATACAGACACATCGATATCATCAAACCCGCACGAAACCACACACTGACATACGTGCCCATCCATTTCTCCCCCCGGAATGTTGAGGACGAAGTGTAGCGGCTGCTTGCGTGAATCGGGATAGCGACGGTGGGAAAATCGGCAGGCTGAAGGTCAGTGTCAATTGAACAGGAGTACAAATGAGTCGATGGCGTCCGCCGAGCGGCCCGAGCACCGCTCTGATCACCCGCGAAGGCTTCGAACGTCTGCGTGACGAGTTGAACCAACTCTGGCGGGACAAGCGACCTGAGGTGGTGAGAGCGCTCGCCGCCGCCGCTGCCGAGGGTGACCGCTCGGAGAACGCGGAGTACACCTATCGCAAGAAGCAGTTAGGCGAGATCGACCGCCGTGTGCGCTACCTGAGCAAGCGGCTGGAGGTACTGAAAGTCGTTGACGCACTGCCCGCGGATCGCGAGGCCGTGTTCTTCGGTGCCTGGTTCGAACTGGAGTGTCTTCAATCAGGCGAACTCAGCCAGTACCGCATTGTTGGACCTGACGAAACCGATGCCGGGCTTGGCTGGATCAGCATCGATTCGCCCTTGGCACGCGCGGTGCTGAAGCGGCGTATCGACGACGAGTTCAGCGCCGAATTGCCCGGACGAAAAGCGCATTTCTGTGTGGTTTCGGTGCGCTATACCAACAACTGAAGATCGCCGTCCAAGCTTGCCTTGGCAGACTGTCGAGGATGCGCTTGACTGCTATTGCCCGACGAAGCGCTCGCTCGCGCGCCGAACGCACGAGTGCGGTATCAACGCTGAAAGACCATGGCGCGCCTCTCAAGCAAGCGTCGACGTTAGAACGCCCAACGCAATTTGGCCATGACCTGGCTGGCTGTAACATTGGCGCGGCTCAGATCGAACAGGCGGTCATAGCCGTTTTCGCCCGCATCATCCTCAAACTCACCGCCTCGACTGAACACCAGATACAACTCGCGCTGCGGGCCAAACTCGTAGCGATAGCGCAACTGAGCCGCAAGGTGACCAAGCGAAAAATCCCGCAACTCACGTTCATCCGAGACCAGTTGTCCTGCCACCGCTCGCCAGGTTTGCTGCGCGTCGGCGCTGAGTCCGACAAACTGCGTGCGAAGGCGAATTTCATGCTTCGGTGCGGGAAACCAGTTGAGTGTCCAGTCCAGTTCCAATTTCCGTCGGGCGTAGGTTGCCAAGCGATCGTCGCCATCCCAGATCAGCCAATTGCTGCTATCCAGTACATCCAGCCCCAACGTGGTCGTGAGCTTCTCGCTCAAGAAAAAGGTGGGCTCCAGATACAACTCCCACACCCGACCACGCAAACCCTCGCGGTACACCCAAAGCTCAGCATTGAATTGCGTCCAACCGGCGTGACGGCCTTCGTACTCCAGCCCCACCGCATGATTGCCTGGAAGCGTCACATAGCCGTGCCCACGCGTGATGAGGTCATCCACAAAATCCAGTTGCGGCACCAGCATCAGCTTAAGCGCATCGTTGCTCTGGAAATGCCAAAGGTGTGACAACTCTGCATCACCCAGCACGCGCTGCCCGGCAGTGTTCTGTTGCCACAGCAATTCCAGCTCCCAAGCCGAATTGCGCAACACGCTGGCGGCACCATGCGATCGCGTGTACCAGGTCCACTCGGCGCGGTATTGCTCAAGGTCGGCGCGTGGCAGATAACCGAAGTCGTTGAGCTGCAAATGCCGACTGTAGCGATTGAACTCATACTCCTGACGCAGACGTTCACTCTGCGCCCAATCGGCACGAATCCACGCCAAGCCGCCTTGCCGATCCGCCGATCCGGCTTGCTCGATTCGACTGTTGCCGAGTGCACCACGAATGACCAAGCCCTCGACTGGCTTCCACTGACTGTCCACGACCTGCACCCAGGACTCGCGCGCCAGACTGGGACGATCCACGTGGGTCAAGGTGTAGCCGGTATCCACCTGATCGCTACGCCAACGCCCACGCAGGACATGGAAACTTCGACCCGATGCGGCAGTCGTGCCGGACAAGGTATCCGCTTCGTCAGCCAGCAGAACGCCCCAGTCCATTCTGTTCGAGCTGCCGGTGTACTTGGCCGCCACGTCGACATCGCTCACGCCAGCGCTTCCCGCGTCGGGGGCAGCGCCAATCCGGCGCGTATTGATCAACAGCGCACCATTTCCGACAGGCACATTGAACAGGGCCTGATTCTCGGTAAAAAACGGACGCTTCTCGCTGAAAAACGTCTCGATGGCGTTGAAGTTCACCACCAGGTCATCGCTCTCCACCTGACCAAAATCCGGCTGCACGGCCAGACTCAGTTGGTGTTGACTGTTGGGCGACCAGAACAGGTCCGCACCGATCCGCGTTTCCTGCTGCGCATTCAAGCGGTCATCGCTGATGGCCAGGTAAGGCACCACCGACCAATGCCCTTGCGAGAAAGCCGGAATGCTCAATTTGCGCATGTCGGCGACAAAGGTCGGATGCTCGAAGTCATACCCGGGGATCGAATAGCGTCGACCGGTTGCCTCCACAAAGCGCGACAGATACAGCCCGATCTGCCGCTGTCCTTCAACGGCACCACTTTGCGCAGCCAAGCTCCAAGGCAAGCGCATTTCCACGGACCAGGACTCCGAATCTTCGGCAACCGCGTACTCCCAGCGTCCGTCCCAGTCGTAGTTGTATTGGTTCTGTCCAGTGATTTGCGCGTCCTGGATGCCACCGCTCAGGCTTACCGTCAATTCGTAGGCGGTCACGCCACGACCATCAAAGTCGATCATCACATTGAGTCGGTCCGCGCGCGCTTGCACGTCGCGCGTGGTCGGATGCCGCGTACGCGGCACCGAAGCGGGCTGCTCACATCGGAATCCAAAGTACAGCCCTTCTTCCTTCGCAAGCACCCAGGCCTGCGTGCGCACCTCCGGCATTTCGCGCGTCAGCGGCATCACGGTGACAAAATCTTCCAGACGCACAGCCTGATCCCAAGCCGCTTCGACCAGTCGACCGTCCAATGTCATCGGCTCCGCCTGCGCGTGGGCCACGAACAGCAAGGCCCCAAGAGCCGGCAGGACGATGCGAGGTAGGAAAGGACGCATAGGGAAGCTCAAACCACGATCAACGCAGGCTACCTTCCGGGGTGAAAACGAGCATCTCCCAGAGGTCACTCCTCAACGTAGAAGGATCGCTGGTAACGCCGTCAGCAGCAGGACCAGCAATATCCCCAGTACGACAATCAAGAATCTGCCGGGTGACTGTCGAAAAATGTCAGGTGTGGACGTCGACTGACCAACCTGACGTGCGCGCGACACGCGATCAAGCTGATAGCGGTCAATGTATTGCCGCGCTGCCATCGCGTCTTCCTCGGTGTCCACCCAAATAGCGCCATGTGAAACGCCCCAGTTGCTGGGCCTGGTTTCGTAGAAAGCAATCGAATGCGACTCAAGCAGTGCACGAATATCGTCCGCCTCTTCCGCTGGCACTCCGTGGAGATGAAATACCCGTATCGCCATCGCCACCTGACTCCCGCTCAACATGTCGACTTATGGTCATCCGTTGACAGGAATGTTCACGGCATGACGATTGCAGCAGTGTACCTTCTACTTTGACAGCCCCAGCATGGATACCGTCAACTCCCCATGAGTCCTGCCTCGCCCCGCAGCACCCAGATCCAGGCCGACGCTGAGGGCAAGTCGGTCGTTTGGGCAAACGGCAACATCATGATCGCGTTGATCTGCCTCGTCGCCTTTGGCATCGGTTCCGCAATCTGGGTCTATGTCGCCTCACGAATTGCCGACAAACGTGCAGTCGCCACCGCCAACGTGCTACGAAGCAACGGCAATCTGGTGATTGCGCACAAAGAAAAAGTCAAAGCGGGGCTCGCCCATTTCGAACAGATCCTGCAGGCCGTCGCCGAGATCGATACGCCCGCAGGCACCCCGAGTGATCCGCGTCAGCGACTCAATCAACTGCTGAGCAAAGCACAGGAGACCACGCCGGAGCTGATTTCCTTGGCGATCATTGCTGCGGACGGAACGATCCGCGCGACCACCCAAGCCTCGACCTCCCTGAATGTCGGTGATCGTCCCTATTTCCAGCGACACCAGGAGTTCCGAAGCACTCGCATCGACGTGGGTGCGCCCTTCACTGGGGCACTGACCGGACGATGGAGTGTACCCATCACACGGCGGATCGAGACCAACGATGGGAAATTCGTGGGCGTTGCCTATCTATCCATTGATCCAGCGTACTTTGCGCAACCCTTCGTCAGTTCCCAGCAGGGCCCACGCGACTCCATGGTCGTGCTGGGGGAGGATGGCGTCATTCGCGCCATTCGTATCGGCGATAGTGTTCTGTATGGGGAGAGCGTTGCGCAGTCACCACTCCTCGCAGCGCAACGTGGGAACCCGAGTGGCTGGCTTCGAACGCAGAGTCCGATTGACGATGACACAAAGCTGGTCAGCTACGACTCGATTCCCGACTACGATCTGATCGTCGTAGTAGCCAAATCCGAGACGGATCTGTTTCTGGAGCTGGCACCTGCGGAACGCGCATTGCGAATTCAGGCAAGCGCCGTTACCGCGTTGTTGCTGCTGATGGTTCTGACCGCGATTGTCGCCGTGAACGCGCAACGCGGCCGCCTTCGCGCCGAATCGAATGCGCGTCGAAATTTTCAGGAACTGGCCGAGCTGGGCAGTGATTGGCACTGGCGAAGCGACCAGCACCATCGTATCGACTTCGTTTCCCAAGGTCTGAAGAAATCACTGGGTATTTCGATCGATGGCCTGCTTGGCCTGACTGCGTGGGAGTCCGGTGGCTTCGGTGCATCCGAAGACAGCGCCAGACAGATCCAGCAGGCGATGCTGCACTTTCAGCCATTCTTGCGAATCGAGTCCTCCATCCGCGTCGATGACCGGGACACCGCCCACGTGCTGATCAGCGGCCAGTCCATCTGGTCCGCGCGCGGCGAATTCCTCGGCTACCAAGGTGTCGTCACCGACATCACCGAACGAAAGCTGGCAGAACTGAGCATTGAACGCCTGGCGATGTTCGACGCATTGACTGGCCTGCCCAATCGTCGGTCGCTCGCGCAGCACATCGCCAACGCTTTGCACGCCAGCAGGGAACAGCAAAGCAGTGGCGCGCTGATCTTTGTGGATGTCGACCATTTCAAGGATGTCAACGACAGCCTAGGTCATGAAGCGGGGGACGACCTGCTCAGACTGGTTGCGGCGGCACTCAGCAGTGCTGTAAGGGCCGACGATGTCGTTGCACGCATCGGCGGTGACGAGTTCGTGGTGGTCATCGGCAAGCTGCCTGCGGACCTTGGCCACGCCAAGCACAACGTGCAGCGTGTCATTCAAAAGATTCGCGACCGCATGCTGGCGCTGGATATGCTGCGGTTCCGCAAGATGCAGATCTCGCTCAGCATGGGCGTCTGCCAGTTCCCCGTGCATAACGAGTCACCCGATGATGTGCTGCGGGACGCCGACACAGCGCTGTACCAGTCGAAGTCCGAAGGCCGCAACAAGGTCACCTATTTCGAGCGCGAAATGCGCGAGATGATCCAACGCCGCGTCAGCCTGGAACACGACCTTGCCCAAGCACTCGAACGCCGGCAAATGCATGTCTGGGTTCAACCGCAGTTTGATACCGATGCGGTGGCCTCTGGTGCGGAACTGCTCTTGCGCTGGAATCACCCGCGTCATGGCATGGTGCCCCCGAGTGAGTTCATTCCGCTGGCCGAACGCAGCGATCTGATCGATCAACTCGGTGACTGGGTAGTCGCGCAAGCCATCGAGACACTGGCACGCACGGAGCCATTCTCGGGACGGGTACCGGGTCTATCGGTCAATGTGAGCCCTCGCCAGTTCGACCAGGCTGACTTTGTCGAGAAGGTGCTTGGGCGGGTCCGAGCCAGTGGCATCTCGCCGGATCGTCTGACCTTGGAGGTCACCGAGGGTCTGCTGATCGACAATCTGGACCGCACGCTGGAACAACTGCACCAGCTCGCCGCTGCAGGGGTTCGCATCTCGATTGACGATTTCGGCACCGGTTACTCGAGCATGCGTTATCTCAAGGCACTGCCGATCCATGAACTCAAAGTCGACCGCTGCTTCGTCAGTGAGATTCCGGAAAGCCTGAAAGACGCCGCCATCGTGCGCTCGATGCTGACGCTGGCGCGCAATCTGCACCTTCGCGTGGTGGCCGAGGGTGTCGAAGAACCTCGACAAGCCGAGTTCCTGCGAGCGCACGGCTGCCATTCGTTACAAGGCTATCTGTTTGCAAGACCAGAGCCCCTGGAGGACTGGCTGACTCGACAGCTTGGCTGAGAGAGCGCCTGTCAAGCAGATCAGACCCTTGGGAGCGGCACGCCTCGCTCGGCAAGCGTTTGGGCCACCTTGTCACGCAAGTAGATCGGTTGCACGGCATCAATACTGCCCGCCAGCGCGGGCTGGTAACGCGCGACGGCCAAGCGCGCCAGATCCGCCGCGTGAGGCAGCGCATCCGCCTGCAAGGTCCATGCGCCCTGAGTTTGCAATCGCCGCGCGAGAACCGTCTCACACGCAGACAGACCCGTGCCAAGCGCATGGCCGTGTGTCGACTGCCACTGCCAGTCGGCGGGAGACATCACACAGGACTCACCCACCTGCTGCAGTTCTCCTCGGGCATCGCGCTGATACTCGGCAGCGTAGATCTCGCCCATGCGTGCATCCAGGCAGGCGAGTACGGGGCCGGGCTGCAAGACACCGGCGGCCAGCACGTCAAGCGTCGAGATGCCAAGCAACGGACGATCCAAGCCCAGTGCCAGACCTTGCCCCAAGGCCACCGCCAAACGCACACCCGTGAATGCGCCGGGTCCGACACCCACTGCGATCAGATCCAGTGCTGACCGGTGCAAACCGGCCTCCGCGAGCAGGCTGTCGATCCATGGCAGCACCAATTCGGCATGCCGACGCGGTGCGACTTCATGCCGTGCGATCAGGCTTTGCCCGCTCAACAGGGCAACTGAGCAGACTTCGGTTGAGGTTTCGATGGCCAGCAAATGCATTCGGGATATCCCTACATCAAGAGTGAATCTGTGCGCGGCAAACGACGCGTCACACGCATCAACAGTCGGCAACGAAGCGCGCCGCCACCTCGCGATCCCGTGTCAGTGGAAAAGGCGGCAGACTGCGCAGGAAACTGCGCCCATAGCTGCGTCGTTGCAGACGAGGATCACACAAAACCAGCAAGCCGCGATCCGTCTCACTGCGAATCAGACGCCCGACGCCCTGCTTCAGCGCGATGACCGCGGCAGGAATCTGCCAATCCACAAACGGGTTGCCGCCCTCGGCACGGATGGATGCCAAGCGCGCTTCCAGCACCGGGTCATCCGGAGCGGCGAATGGCAGCTTGTCGATGACCACCACACTGAGCGCGGTGCCCGCGACATCCACGCCTTCCCAGAAACTGGCTGCACCCAGCAACAGGCCGTTGCCAGACTGACGAAACGCCTGCAGGAGCCGGTTCTTGGGCAGACTGCCCTGCACGAACAGCGGAAAGTTGGCGTTAACGGCCAGCCAGTCCGAGGCTTCACGCAGTGCGCGATGCGAGGTGAACAGCAGGAACGCGCGACCGCGCGACGCCTGCAGCACCGGCAGCACGGTCTGCAGCAGGCATGGCACATAGTCGCGCTGAGCCGGATCAGGCAGGTCAGACGGCAGCCAGGCCAGTGCCTGCGTGGCGTAGTCGAAGGGACTCTGCTCCAACAGCGTTCGCGGCGTGTCCGCGCCCAACTGCTTGGCGAAATGCTCGAAGCGGCCATCCACCGCCAGCGTGGCCGAGGTAAACACCCACGCTGCGCCGGTGCGCTGACGAAATTCGGCCAACGGTGCCGAGACATCCAGCGGTGTGCGTTGAAAGCTGAAACCACGCGGGCTCAACTCGAACCAGCGCACCTGAGCCGTCGCTTCGTTACCGCTGTGCAGTCGCTGCAATCGTTGCTCGAACTGCNNAATTCGGCCAGCGCGACATCGAGGGCATCCAGACTGTCGACGCAAGGGTCATGCGCCAGTGCCAGCGACAAGGGTGCGCGGCTTGGCAACGGTTCCCAGGCCAGTCGCAACTCGCGCACGCAACGCTCCAATGCCTGCGCGGCAGGCTGAATGCTACCGAGGGCAGCCGACGCAGATTGCGCCTCGCTTTGCGCGTCGCGGGCCAAATCGAGCAACTGGCGCGACGACAGCGTTTCGCTGAAGAACTGCACGGCCAATTCCGGCCACTGATGCGCCTCGTCGATGATGAACGCGTGCGCGCCGGGCAGAATCTCTCCAAAGCCCTCGCGCTTCAGGGCGACATCGGCGAACAACAGGTGATGGTTGACCACCACAAGATCCGCCGCCTGCGCGTCCGACCGCGCCCTGACGACGAAGCACTCGGCATAGTGCGGACACTCCGAGCCCAGGCAGTTGTCCACCGTCGAAGTCACCAGCGGCCAAACGGGCGAGTCTTCCGCCATGTCGCTGATCGCGCTGATATCGCCGTCTGGGCTGATCTGCGCATGCGCCGCCAAGGCCGCCAGATCGAGCGCGTAAACGCTGCCTGCAATGCGATCCAGGCGCGCCTGCTCCAGTCGATACAGGCACAGATAGTTGGCGCGCCCCTTGAGCAGGGCCACGCGCAGACGCGCGCCCAGTGCCTGGCGCAGTCGCGGCAGATCGCGTTGGAACAATTGATCCTGCAAAGCCCGTGTGCCGGTCGATACGATCACCCGCAAGCCGGACAGCAGCGCAGGCACCAGATACGCGAAGGTCTTGCCGGTTCCCGTGCCTGCTTCGGCGATCAACGTGGCGCGATCATCCATCGCCTGCGCAATGGCCTCGGCCAGCCGCAATTGCGCTTCGCGCTCGACAAAACCCGGCCAGCTTGCCAACGGCCCGGATTGCGCCAGCGCTTGCCGTGTGGCGTCGACCAATGGGCTGCTTGTCGCCATTTCAGGCGAGGACGGCGGCACGCCAGACTACATCCGCACCGGCGCAGCAATCGTGCATTGCACACCTTGTTGGCGAGCCACCTCCGCCGCCTGCACGCTGCCGCGGACTTCGCGTGCAAGGCGAATGGCGGCCCAGTTGCGTCGACACAGCGGCCCCAACTTCGGACCGCGTTCCCACGAAGCAATGGCGAGGGTTTCCGCCTGATCCAACGCATGCTTGGCGAGTGCCACCTCAGCGCGCCGCTGCAGCACTTCGGGATGCTCCGGTCGCAGGCTAAGCGCCTGCTCAAGCAGACGATCCGCCTGCTCCAGTTCACGTCGAACAATGGCTTGTTCCGCTGCCGCCAGCAAATCCTCCAGTTCCGGATCGGGCAAGGGTTGCACCTCGATGCCATCCGGCCCGCTCGCCAGCACGGCCATCTCCGCCAGCAGATCGCGCGGCGGCGGTTCAGGTGCCTTGACGGCCGCTGGTTCCTGACTCGGCCGGGCGCAACCCAGCATGAGCAGTGTGCAGCCCAGCCACAACGCCCACGCGAGCCGCGTGCTTGAAGTCGTCACTTGCATCGTTCTGAAACCCTCATTGCAAAAACACCGGTACTGAGCGCAGCGCAGACCAAAGCCTGCCATAACCCGATCAATCGCGGCCATCATCGCCACCAAACCAATGCCTTAGACGCGCGAGCGGGCAGCCGTCGAAATCCTCTGGCGCATAGCCCGCCACGAAGGCCATGCGGCGTGCGCCGGGACAAGACGGATCGGTCCTCGCCTCGTGCTCGGGATGCAACCAGACCCACTCGACCCCTTCGTCGCCCAACTGCAGAGTTGCATTCGGCAGCGCAGAAAAGGTTTTCGCCCAGACGCGCATGGCACCGCTGGCGCCATACAGGCCCGTCGCCGCATTGTCGTCATTGCCGACCCACACCACACCCAGATAGCTGCCGGTGTAGCCAGCAAACCAACTGTCACGACCATCGTTACTCGTGCCGGTCTTGCCAGCGGGCGCCAGATGTCCCAGTCCCTCCGCAAGCAAGCCGCGCGCCGTGCCGCTGCGCACCGCTTCCTGCAGCGCCAAGCCGACCAAGCGCGCAGCAAGCGCATCGCCCTTCTCTGCGGGTGCAGCGGTGGAGTCGTAACGCTGCAGTGGCTTGGCCTGCGCGTCCAGTACCGCACGAATGGCGCGCAGGGGTTGAATCTGTCCACCCGATGCCAAGAACTGATAAAGCTGCGCCACCTGGTAAGGGCTCATGTCCACCGCGCCCAGCACCAACGAGGGATGCGGTGCGGGCGCAACGCCGGAAAGTGCTTCGATCAATCGACTCAAGCGGTCCATGCCGACATCCAGACCCACCCGAACCGTCGCCTGGTTGTAGGAATGCACCAGCGCATCCTGCAGGGTCACCAGACCATGACTGCGGCCATCGGAATTGTCTGGCCGCCAACGCTTGCCATTCGGCAGGGCGACGTCCAGCGGTGCGTCCTCCACCGTGCTCGCCAACGACCAGCGCGACGGCTGCGCGAGAGCGAGCAGATAGACCAGCGGCTTCAGCAAGGAACCCACTGGCCGCTGCGCATCGAGTGCGCGATTGAATCCCTGCGCCGCCGGATTGCGATCCCCCAGCAAGGCAAGCACCTCGCCGGTACGCGGATCGCTCATCACCACGGCAACCTGCAAAGCCGCCCGGTCGGGCTTCGACAAAGCCTGCAGCTGCGCCTTCGCGGCAGTTTCCACCGCCGACTGAGCCGAAGGTGCCAGCGTGGTCAGCAAGGTCAGTCCTGCGCCACGCAGATCCTCGCTGCGATAGTCGTTTGCCAACTGTGTTTTGACCAGGGCCAGGAAGGCCGGGGCACGATTGCGCCGTACTCCCGCATCGCTGCGCACCCCCAGTGGCAGTTTCTTTGCGGCAGCCGCTTGCTCCGGCGGCAACACGCCCGTTTCAGCCAGCGTGTCCAGCACCGAATTGCGCCGTTGCAAGGCGCGCTCAGGCTGACGTCGCGGGTCATACCAGGACGGCCCGCGAATCATGCCGACCAGCAAGGCGATCTCGTGGGGCTTGAGGTGCTCGACATCGCGCCCGAACCAGAACTCGGCCGCGGCACCGAACCCATGCACGGCCTGCTCACCATCCTGGCCAAGAAAGACCTGATTGATGTAGGCCTGAAGAATCTGCGCCTTGCTGAAACGGCGCTCGATCACCAGTGCGTGAACGATCTCACGAAACTTGCGCCACAAGGTCTGCTCGCGCGACAGGTAGAGATTCCGCACCAGTTGTTGCGTCAGTGTGCTGCCGCCCTGACGCACTTCGCCGTGGCGAAGATTGGTCCATGCTGCACGCACGATGCCGCCAAAATCGATGCCGAAGTGGCTTTTGAAGTCGCGATCCTCGACCGCCTGCAGACTGACCAGCAGCAGTTCGGGAACCTCTTCCAACGCCAGCAGCCGCCGCTCTTCCTGCTGCTCGCCATAAAGGGTCGCAATCCTCGCTGGATCGATTCGCGCCTCGCTCAGCGGACGGCCACCGGCATCCTGCAACGCGGTCAAACGCTGATTGGCGAGCGACAAGCGCAAATGCCGCGAAGGCTGCGCACCATCCATATCGTCATAGGCACGCGTCGTCAGAAGCACCTCGCCGCCGCGCACGACGAAGCGCCCCGGATCGGCACCTTCGTCATCCTCGTGGTAGGCCGACGCCTGCAGTTCCGCGCGCAACATCGCGATGTCGAGTGGCATTCCCGGCTGCAAGCGCAGTGGCCGAGCCATGACACGGGTCGGCACCTGCCACTGCAGGGCGGCGAAGTCTTCGGCCACGCGTCGATCAACCACCCAGGCATAGGGACCGAGAAAACCCACGAGCAGCCCCAGGCTGAGCCAGAATGACGCACGCAACATACTGAACCACATGCGATTTCCCACCTGCTCCGCACTCGGTTTGGCCACCCGTCTCTCCAATCAATCGTTGCGGCGGCGCGTCGTCCGCATCCGATCCCGCGACGAAGTGTAATGGTCTGGCCGCCTGGCACGACGATGCGCGGTTCATCCGGCGTTCTCAATCCGTGCGCCGCCAGCGATAATCCACGTTTGTTCTGTCGCTGGGATTTCGCTTGAGTCTTTCCGCCGCCGTTCCGGGCTTGCCCAAGGTCACGCTCGCTTTGTACGCCCCCCATCTCGAGGCAGTCATCGCCTCGCAGAATCCCGACGACGAGCTAGTGCAGCCCACCTCACTGGAGCGCGAACGTCTCGATCCCAGTGCGATGGTGATGGCCGACTCGCCGTTGCGCGCGCTGCATATGGCCCGAGCGGCCGGTGCTCGAAGTGTGTTTCTGGTCTCTGCCGATCAAGCGCTGCCACAAGGACTGCTGCATCGATTGTTGCTGGCGGCAGAGTCACGCTCGAACGGCGTGATTTCTCCGCTGGGCCTCGACCAGCTCGCCGTGCATGCGCCTCTGCGCGGCTTGCTGGATGCCGGACAGGAGGTCGTTGACCGCTGGGCTTGGGCGCTGGGCGAGCGCGCCACGCTGGCGGGGCATGGCTTCAATCCCGCTGCTTCACTGTGGTGCGAGGACGCCTTGCTGGCCCTGCCCCAAGCGACGGATACCCTGGATGTTCCGCTCGGAATAGACAGCTTGTGGACAGCCTGCGCGGCAATCAGCGATGGCGATGTTGATCAAGGCACCGCACCAAGCAATGCCGCCGCCGCGCAACTGGGCGGATCACTGCTTGATCTGGGGGTGACACCAGATCAACCACCGCCAGCACGCTTCGGACTGGATGGCCGCAAGGTTCTGCTGCACGTTCTGCATGGCTGGGGTGGCGGCAGTGAGCGCTTCGTTCGCGACTTGATGGCGGCGGGCATCGATCAGCAAACCCATCATCTGGTGCTGCGTGCGGAAGCTGATCCAAAGGCGAATCTGACCGCGCAAGCGCTGTGCCTGCATCACGACCTGGACCAGCCGCCGCTGCGCCGTTGGGTGTTGAGTGAGCCGATCAGCGTCACCGCCCTGCACAGCGCCGAAGTGCAAGACCTGCTGCATTCGGTGTGCACCGAGTTTGCGGTCGGTGCAGTGCTGGTTTCCTCGGTGATCGGGCACTCACTGGATGTGCTGCGGACCGGCTTGCCAACCCATGTGGTCTGTCACGACTACTTTCCGCTATGGCCCGCGTTGCACGCGGACTTCGGGTCAAACGATTTTGACGCCAGCGATGAGGCACTGCAGACACTGCTATCGAACGGGGCGGTTGCACCGTTCCGCGAACAATCCCTCGACTACTGGCGACAGCTGCGCACGCAGTACCTCAACGCGCTGACGCAGAGCGAAGCGACGCTGTTTGCGCCCACCGACAGCGTGCGCCGCAACGTCTGTCGACTTGCCGCCGAACTGACGGGCGGTCGATGGATCGTGCAGGCCCATGGTCTGGCACCCTGGAAGGCAGCGGCGGTCGACAATCAGCCGCCCGAGCGCGACACCCTGCGCGTGCTGGTACCCGGACGCATCAACGGCGGCAAGGGCGAAGACTTGCTGGCCCAGGTGTTGAGCGAACCACTGCCGGGCATCGAATGGGTTCTGCTGGGATGTGGTCATGCCGGGATGCGCTTCTTCGGACATGACCACGTGCATGTGGTGTTGAACTATGCCCACGACGACCTGCCCGCGCAGGTCGCCGCATTCAAGCCGGACCTGGTCTTCCTGCCAGCCACGGTGGCCGAGACCTTCGGCTACAGCCTGTCGGAAATGTGGTCTCTGCGCCTGCCTGTCCTGGCAACACGGATCGGCAGCTATGCCGAACGTATCCGCGATGGCATTGATGGCTTTTTGATCGAGCCGGATGCGCAACAGGCACGCACTGCGCTGTTGCGGCTGCGGACCCGACGCGACCTGCTGCAACGTCTGCGCACGAATGCCCCGCAGCCCGAGTCGACCGGCGTGGTGCATGCCCGCTATCTGACGGCCTTCCCGTCAACCCAAACTGTGGAGGCGCGGCAGTCCGAGCGAGCGACGCCGCGTGTTCTGCAGAGCCAGCAGGAAACCCGCTTGCGCCGCGCTCTGCAGAGCCAACTCCGCGCGTTGCAGGCACAAATCGAAACCCAGCATATCGATCTGGAAAAGCGCGCTGCCTGGGGCTTTGGCCTGGATCGGGAATTGCGCGAAACGCAACAGGCCGCACTGCAGGAACGCCAGCGCAATGAGGCTTCCTTGCAAGCAGCAGACGCCGAAAGAGGCGTCCTCTCTCGCGCGCTGCAGGCCGCCGAACTGGAACTCGCCGATGCACATCGCGTGCTGCAGGAAGAAGCCAATGGCGCGCTTCACAGCGCGGCGGCAGAACAGGCGCTCGGCCAGCAGATTCGCCAACGCCTGCTGGATCTGCATGCCGAACGCGCGCACTTCGAACAGACCCGCAACGCCATTCTGCAAAGCAGCTCCTGGCGTTTGACCCGTCCGCTGCGCGGTATGCGGCGTGTCATCGGCGGCCTGTTCAGCCGCCTGCGGTTTCGCCAACAACGGCTGTTGTCGGTGCTGCATCGCAGCCTCCGAAGCCTCAAATCGAGGGGCATCAAAGGCACGCTGCAACGCGCGCGACAGGAGTTCTCACCGGCTCAGCCGAGCATCGAACTGCATATCCCTGCCGCAGCACCGTTCGCGCCGTTCGAATTGCCTTGCCCAGAGCAGCCGAAGGTCAGCGTCATCATTCCGGCCTACAACCACCTCGATCACACCCTTACCTGCCTGCGTTCGATCGCGGCGCAACCTTCACACGTGCAGGCCGAGATCATCGTAGTGGACGACTGTTCTTCGGATGAAACGCAAGCCACGTTGCCGCAGATCACGGGGCTGCGCTATCTGCGCAACGTCGAGAATCTGGGCTTCATTGGCGCCTGCAATGCGGGCGCGGAGGCTGCACGCGGCGAGTACCTGGTGTTTCTCAACAACGACACTGCGGTACAACCGGGCTGGCTGGATGCCCTCATCAACACCTTCAGCACACATGCCGATGTCGGCCTGGTCGGTGCCAAACTGATCTATCCAGACGGTCGACTGCAGGAAGCGGGCGGCATTGTTTTTGCGGATGCCTCGGGCTGGAACTACGGCCGATTTGGCGACCCCTCCGCGCCGGAGTACAACTTCGTCCGCGAAGCCGACTACTGCTCGGGTGCCGCCATCGCAGTACCCACGGCGCTATTCAACGAATTCGGCGGCTTTGATCGCCACTACGCCCCGGCCTACTACGAAGACACCGACCTCGCCATGAAGGTCTGGACCAAGGGCTTACGCGTGCTGTATCAACCCGCCGCCAGCGTGGTGCATTTCGAAGGCATCAGCTCCGGCACGGATACCACGACTGGCGTCAAGGCCTATCAAGTCGTCAACCAGCAGAAGTTCCTCGAACGCTGGCGCGAGCGTCTGCAGCAACACCCGCCCGCCGGCACGCGTATCGAGACCGCGCGCCAGCATCGCGACACTCGCCACGTGTTGATCATCGATGCAACAACGCCCACACCGGATCAGGACTCGGGCTCGCTGCGCATGGTGAATCTGATGAAAGTGCTGCGCGCTGAGGGCTGCGCCATTCGTTTCTTCGCCGACAATCGCGCTTGGCTGCCGCGCTATACCGCCGACCTGCAGCAGTTGGGGGTTGAGGTGCTTTGGCATCCCTTCCTTTCCGACCCGGTGCGCTGGTTTGCCGAACAGGGTTCCTTGCTGGATGCAGTGATCCTGAGCCGACACTACATCGCCAGCCAGTACGTCGATCTGGTCCGCCAGCACGCACCGGAGGCCCGACTGGCGTTCGACACCGTCGATCTGCACTACCTGCGCGAGCAACGCGAGGCGGAACTCGCCCAGCGGGAAGACCTGCATCGACAGGCGGCCGTGACCCGCGAAAAAGAGCTTGAGTTGATGCGTCGCTGCGACGTCACCCTGGTGGTCAGTCCGGTCGAACAGAGCCTGCTGGCGAACGAAGTGCCGGAAGCCCAGGTGGAGGTGCTGTCCAACGTGCATGAGGTGTTTGGCCGCCGTGCCGAGTTCGCCGAACGGGCCGATCTGATGTTCGTCGGCGGCTACCAGCATCCGCCCAATGTCGATGCCGTGCAGTGGTTCGCCGATGACATCCTGCCGTTGATCCGTGCCCAGGATCCGACCATCCGCTTCCACATCATCGGCAGCAAGGCCCCCGAGAACATCGCCAAACTGGCGGAACGCGACGGCATCGTGTTCCACGGTTTCGTCGAGGACATCGAACCCTTGCTGGATGGCATCCGTATTGCCGTCGCGCCTTTACGCTGGGGTGCGGGCGTCAAGGGCAAAGTTAACATGAGCATGAGTTACGGACAGCCCGTGGTCGCCACACCGATCGCAGTCGAGGGCATGTATGCCGAGCCCGAACGCGATGTCCTTGTCGCCGACAACGCAGCCGATTTTGCCGCCGCCGTGCTGCGCCTCTATCACGATGAAGCACTGTGGCAGCAGCTCTCGGACAACGGCCTACGCAATGTGCAGACGCACTTCTCCTTCGACGCAGCACGCGCAGCTTTGCGCCGCGTGCTGAGCCACTGACCGTTACACACGGATAAAAAAAGCCCCGCATCGGCGGGGCTTGAATCACTTGATGGTGTGGAGGCCTGGGTCGGAATCGAACCGGCGTACACGGCTTTGCAGGCCGCTGCATGACCACTCTGCCACCAGGCCACACATCAAATCGTTCAGCAGATCAAACCTAGACAACAATCGATCCGCTTAAACAACAAAACCTCGGAAGACCGAGGTTTTGCGCTGAATCTGGAGCGGGAAACGAGACTCGAACTCGCGACCCCGACCTTGGCAAGGTCGTGCTCTACCAACTGAGCTATTCCCGCGTCGTTGAGCCGCTCATTTTAGGGATTCGAGCATTTGTGTCAAGCATTTTTCAGCGCGGGCCTGCAAAAAAGATCGCCTCATCGCTCCTGCAGGGCGGGCCATGCCGCACGCAGATAGGCGAAGCCAGACCACAAGGTGAGCACTGCCGCCACTGCCAGCAACCACTCGCCGATCAGGAAGATCGGCAGCCCCCACAATGGCTCGCGATACAGCAGCATGACCAGGGCAACCATCTGCACGATGGTCTTGATCTTGCCAATCGCGGCAACCCGAACGGTCGAACGCTGCCCGACTTCCGCCATCCACTCGCGCAGGGCCGAGATGGTGATCTCGCGACCGATGATGACCGCCGCAATCAAGGCCATGAACAGGGTGGGATGCAATTGCACGATGATGATCAACGCCACCGCCACTGCCAGCTTGTCGGCGACGGGGTCCAGAAACGCGCCGAACGCCGACATCATGCCGAAGCGCCGCGCAATGTAGCCATCGGCCCAGTCGGTGATCGCCCCCAGTGCAAACAGGAAGGCCGCCGCAAAATTGGTCCAGTGATACGGCAAGTAGATCACCAGCACCAGCACGGGTATCAGTGCGATGCGGAACAATGTGAGCACCGTTGGAATGGTCAATTTCACGCGATATCCGTTGCCTTCCACAAACGCCGATTGGCCCGGCCAGCCGGGCGGGGGCATGTCCATCGCCCGCATTCTGCCCTCTGCCATCCGCGAAGGCGAGCGAACACTTCACACGCGCAGCAGTTGTCCTTCACTCAGACGATAGATGGCATCCATACCGACGGTTTCCAATGGACGATGCGTAATCACAATTAGGCTCTGCCCCTGCGCCGTTATCCACGCGTGGACACCCTGCATCACCTGGTGCGCGGTCAGAGCATCGAGACCTTCGGTCGGCTCGTCGAGAATGAGGATCGGCGCGGGCTTCAGCAAGGTCCGCGCCAATGCGATACGTCGCGCCTGTCCTCCAGACACGGCATTACCCAGCTCACCCACGGGGGTATCCAGACCATTCGGAAGCGAATCCACAAAGGACTCGATCCCCGCGGCGCGGCAAGCAGCACGCAGGCGTATGTCGTCGGCCTCGGGCGCGGCCATCCGCAGGTTGGCTCGCAGCGTCGTATTGAACAGATGCGCGTGCTGCGACAACACAGCAAAGCGACTGCGGATGTCTTCGCCGCGCAGTTGATCGTAGGACACGCCACCAAGACAGATTTCTCCGCTTTGCGGCGCTCGCAAACGCGTCAGCAGGGCAATCACACTGCTCTTGCCTGCCCCATTCGGACCGATCAGCGCCACTCTGGCGCACGCCGGAACTTGCCAGCAAAGCTCGCGCAACATCCAGGGCTGATGGTCGGCATAGCGGAAAGAGACGGCGTTCAACTGCAGATCATTCGCTGACGGCAGCGACGCCGGAGAATCGGGTTCGCGCACGTCCGGCTCGGCATTGACGAGGTTCATCACCCGCGCCAAGGCCTCACGCGATTCGCCCAGACTCTGGAACGCCAATGGCAACGGCATCAGCGCCTCGAAACTCGCCATCGCCAACAGCACCAGCATCGCCAACTCAGGCGGTGCAATGCGCTGCTCGCGCAGCGCCGGAATCGCCAGCATCAGCATACCCAGCGCACTGATGCCCAGCAGCAGACTGAATGCGCCCTGCAAAGCCCCAGCCCAGCGCGCCTGCTGTCGCTGCGCATGGACCAGATCCACGCCGAGTGATTCGACTCTGGCCATCTGCGCCGCCTGCGCGCCGAACAACTGCACTTCTGCCAGCCCACGAAGATCACCCAGCCACTGCGTGCGCAGGGTGTTCAAGATCTGCTGCTGCGCACGCGCACTGGACTGTCCGACCCGGTGCGCAAAGCGCGGCAAGGCCCATCCCGCCGTACCCAGCATCAGACCCAGCCAGATCGCCATTCGCCAGTCGAAGCGCAGCAGAACCAACACGCAGATCAGGCTGGACATCAACGCCACCAGGCTCGGCACCCAGACCCGCAAATACAGGTTGTTGAGGCTGTCGATGTCGGCCCGCAAGCGATTCAGCAAGTCGCCACTTTGGTACTGCTCCAGATGCTGCGGTGCCAAGGGCTCGATGCGCTCGTACAGCCATACACGCATCGTCGCCAGCACTCGGAAGGTGGCCTCATGCGTACTGAGGCGCTCGCCATAGCGCCCAGCGGTGCGCACGATGGCGGACAAACGGATCAATGCAGCGGGCGTGAAGTAATTCATGCTGGTGCCCGCCACACCCGCCAGCGCCATGCCACTGATGAACCATCCCGACAGCGCCAGCAGGGTGATGTTCGCCAGACTGGTGAGCAGGGCCAGCAACAGTCCAAGCAGCATCCAGCCGCGCTGCCCGGCGGTGCGTTGCCAAAGAAACTGCAGCGGATTCACAACCGCCACTCCGCTGCGCGCAACAGTTCCACGTATTCAGGCGCGCACTGCAACAGCTCCTCATGTGTACCGACGGCCTCCACCCGACCACCGACCATCAGCGCAATCCGATCCGCTGCGCGCAACAGGTCGAGTCGATGCGCGATGACCACGATGCAGCGATCCCGTTTCACCTCACGCAGCAAGGCGATCATCGCCGCTTCGTGGCTCACATCCAGGCGCGCGGCGGGCTCATCCAGCAGCCATAGTTCTGCGGGCTTCATCAGTGCACGCGCCATCGCCAGCGCATGTGCCTGCCCGCCCGACATGACCTGCCCGCCTTCGCCGATCCGCGTCGCCAGACCTTGCGGCAGGGTTGCCAGCCAATCCGCGAGACCACATCGCGACAGCACGGCGAGCATCTGTGCATCGCTCGCCTGCGGGTCGGCAAGACGCAGGTTGGCGGCCAAGGTCGCCGCCGTGAACCACGGCTGCTGCGGCAGCCACAGGCAGTGCTCCTGCCAGTTCGCCAGACCATTCACCCGCAGACGCGGGTCCACCTCGATGCGTCCTTGCCGCAAGGGAAGAAAGCCGAGAATCGCCTGCATCAGACTGGACTTGCCCGCACCACTCTCGCCCACTACGACGAGCAGTTCACCTCGATGAAGATCGAGATCCACGCCCGCCAGACCTTGTCGACCATCGGGGTAGCACTGCTGCAGGCCGCGAAGGCGCAACAGTGGTGAACCGGCTTCATCCTGGGGCGCGACATCGCAGGCGTGGAAGGTGTCGGCGAAACCCTGATCACCCGGCAACAGCCCCGTGCCTCGCAAGGCCTCGATCTGTTCGATGGCGGCAATGGCCTGCATGCGCGCGTGGTAATGCGTGCCCAGGTTGCGCAATGGCAAATAGAACTCCGGTGCCAGCAGCAACACGAAGAAGCCATGCTGGAAGTCCATCTCGCCGAAATACAGACGGAAGCCGATCATCACCGCCACGATGGCAATGCTGACCGTGGCAAAAAACTCCAGCACGAAGGACGACAGGAAGGCGATGCGCAATACCGACATCGAGCGTTGCCGATACTGCTCCGCCAGATTCGCGACCGCCTTCGCCTCACGCCGCGAGGCATTGAACAGACGCAAGGTCGTCAAACCCTGGATCATATCCAACAGGTGCGTACCCAGACGATTCAGGCTGGCCCATTGCTGCTGATTGCGCCGCTCTGCGCCGCGCCCGACCAGCATCATGAACAGCGGAATCAAGGGCGCGGTCAGCAAGAGGATCAGCGCCGACAAGCCGTCGCTGACGAACACGAACACCAGCAGACTCAAGGGCAACCAGACCACCAGACTCATGGTCGGCAGATAGCGCGCGTAATACGCGTCCAAGGCCTCCACTCCGTCCACCAGGGTATCCACCAGACCCGCGTGGGATTGCGGCAGACGTGCCGGACCCCGCGCGTGCACCGCAGCCAACAAGTCACTGCGCAGTCGGCTCTTGACCTGCGCTGCCGCCTCGAAGGCCGCCTGCTCCGCCGCCCAGATCAACACGGCACGAAGCAAGAAGACACCCAGCAAGGCCCACAGCGAACCCTGCTGCGCGCTCAGCTCCTGTGCGTCAAAGACCACGGCATTGACGACGCGCGACAACAGCCAGGCCTGCGCGATCAACATGCTGCCTGCCAGCCACGAAAGTAACACCGTCCCACGCAGCCATTGCCCGCTGTGCGGCTTGAGTGCGCGCAGGCGCTGCTGCCAGTGTTTGCGCGACTGTTCTGCGTTGACCGACGCGCCCTGCTCGCTCACGTCGTCTCTCCGGTGCCGTGCAGGGCGTCGTAGATGCGTTGCGCCAACGCCGCGCTGATGCCTTCCACCCGAGCGAGCTCCTGTACACCCGCCGCTTTCAAACCCTGCAAGCCACCAAAGTGACGAAGCAAGGCGGCACGTCGCTTGCTGCCGATGCCTTCGATATCTTCCAGTCTGCTGCGATCACGCGCCTTGCTGCGTCGACCGCGATGTCCGGTGATGGCGAAGCGATGCGCCTCATCGCGAATCTGCTGCACCAGATGCAGGGCAGCGGAATCCGGCCCCGGACGCAGGGTTCGCCCATCGGTGAAAACCAGCGCCTCATGTCCCGCGCGGCGCTCCTCGCCTTTGGCGACACCCACGAGCAACACACCTTGAATTGCCAACTCGTCGATGACCTGACGCGCCTGCTCCAACTGACCTTTTCCGCCGTCGATGAACAGCACATCCGGCAACACGCCATCCTCCAGCGCGCGTTTGAAGCGACGCTGCAAGGCCTGCTGCATGGCGGCATAGTCATCGCCAGGTGTGATTCCACTGATATTGAAGCGCCGGTACTGGCTGCGAAGCGCGCCTTCCGCATCGAACACCACACAGGACGCCACGGTCGCCTCACCCTGCGTATGGCTGATGTCGAAGCACTCCATGCGTTGCGGGGCCTGCCCCAGTCCCAACAACGACTGCAAGGATTCCAGCCGTGCGCGCTGACTCGCCACGCTGGCCAGTTCGCTGTGCAAGGCGACCTGCGCATTGCGGCGCGCCAGATCAAGATAACGCGCGCGCTCCGAGCGTACCTGGGTCTTGAGCTGCACCTTGCGTCCGGCTTGCTCAGCCAGCACCTGCTGGATCAACTCGCGATCAGGAATGTCATTGCCGAGGATGACCTCGGAAGGTGGGGCCTGATCGAGATAGTGCTGGGTCACGAAGGCGGCCAACACTTCGCCCACATCCTCGGCACCGTTGAGCTTGGGAAAGTAGCTGCGCGTACCTTTGTTCATGCCGTCACGGAAGGACAGCATCAGCACGCAGGCACGGCCCTGTTCGACCACGCAGGCCAGCACATCCATATCCACTTGTTCGCCATCGACGAACTGTTTGGCCTGCACCCGACGGATGGCGGCCACCAGATCGCGCAAGCGCGCAGCCTCTTCGAAATCGAGCCGCTCGGCGGCAGCGTGCATCTGCTCGGCATACAAATCGACCAAGGCATCGCTGCGACCATCCAGAAACCACTCCGTATCACGCACATCGCGCTGGTAATCCTCGGCACTGATCAAGCCCACACAGGGTGCCGAGCAGCGCTTGATCTGATGCTGCAGACAGGGCCGCGTGCGGTTGCGATAGACGCTGTCCTC
>DEHW01000090.1 GCA_002352135.1 Lysobacterales bacterium UBA2790 | reverse complement strand
ATCGGCTGCAAATCCGTCTGGACGGTGCGGATTTCACCGCTTTCTTGGGCAATAGAACCCGCTATTACCCTGCAAAAGCGGCGAAATCCGCCCTCGCCCATCCAGATTTTCGCTTCGATTCCCAAAGCCCGACAGGCTCCTAGCCCAGAACGGAAAACATCGCAGACCAGCATGAGTCATGCCACCCGGAGAGGTTCTTCACGCCGAAAACCCGGACAATGGCACCCCACCCGTTCTGGATGCGGTTCGCCAAGCCATGGAAATCAAGGTCAAGTTTCTCGACAGGCTTCGTCTCGAAGCGCGCTTCGATGACTTCACGGTCATTGCCGATCAGCCGATTCGCTACAAGGGCGATGGTTCGGCGCCAGGGCCGTTTGATTACTTCCTGGCCTCGTCGGCCTTGTGCGCGGCCTATTTCGTGAAGTTGTACTGCGATGCGCGGGCGATTCCGACCGAGCACATACGGTTGGCGCAGAACAACATCGTCAATCCGGAGAATCGCTACCAGCAGACGATCAAGATCCAGGTCGAACTGCCTGCGGACATCTCGGACAAGGATCGCGAGGGCATCCTGCGTTCAATCGACCGCTGCACGGTGAAGAAGGCGATCCAGACCGGACCGGTGTTTGTGGTCGAGGCGGTGGACAATCTGGATGCCGATGCGCAGGCCTTGCTGCTGCCGGGTTTGGCGTCGGGGCCGGGCACGTGCATCGCGGGCAAGGATCTTCCGCTGGAGCAGACCATCGCCAACCTGTCCGGCGTGCTGGCCGCACTGGGCATGAAGATCGAGATCGCGTCCTGGCGCAACATCGTGCCGAATGTGTGGTCGCTGAACATCCGCGATGCCCATTCGCCGATGTGCTTCAGCAATGGCAAGGGCTCAAGCAAAGAGAGCGCGCTGGCCTCGGCCTTGGGCGAGTTCATCGAACGCATCAACTGCAATCACTTCTACAACGATCAGTTCTGGGGCGACGAATTCGCCAACGCGGCCTTCGTGCACTACCCCGACGAGCGCTGGTTCAAGCCGGGTCGCAAGGATGCCTTGCCGAAGGGGCTGCTCGACGCGCATTGCCTGCAGATCTACAACGCCGATGGCGAGTTGCGTGGCTCACATCTGTACGACACCAATTCCGGCAATGTCGAACGCGGCATCTGCGCGCTGCCCTTGGTGCGGCAGTCGGATGGCACCGTGGTGTATTTCCCGACCAATCTGATCGACAACCTGTTCCTCAGCAATGGCATGAGCGCGGGCAACACCTTGGCTGAAGCCCAGGTGCAGTGTCTGTCGGAGATTTTCGAGCGCGCGGTGAAGCGCGAGATTCTCGAAGGTGAAATCGCCCTGCCCGACGTGCCGCCATCGGTATTGGCGAAGTTCCCGGGCGTTGTGGAAGGCATTCAGGCCCTGGAAGCGCAAGGTTTCCCGGTGCTGGTGAAGGATGCCTCGCTGGGTGGCCGTTTCCCGGTGATGTGCGTCACCCTGATGAACCCGCGCACCGGCGGTGTGTTCGCCTCATTCGGTGCGCATCCGCGTTTCGATGTCGCACTGGAGCGCAGCTTGACCGAATTGCTGCAGGGGCGCAGTTTCGAAGGGCTGAACGACCTGCCCGCGCCGACGTTTGAAAGCGCGGCGGTGACCGAGCCGAACAACTTCGTCGAGCACTTCATCGACTCGAGCGGTCTGGTTTCCTGGCGCTTTTTCAGTGCCAAGGCTGATCACGCCTTCGTCGAGTGGGATTTCTCCAATCAAGGCAAGCACTCGAACAGCGAGGAGGCCGCCACGTTGTTTGCTCTGCTCGCTGCCATGGGCAAGGAGGTTTATCAAGCGGTATACGACCAGCTCGGCGCGACCGCTTGCCGGATTCTGGTGCCGGGGTACTCGGAGATCTATCCGGTCGAAGACCTGATCTGGGACAACACCAACAAGGCGCTGGCCTTCCGTGCCGACATCCTCAATCTGCATCGCTTAGACGATGACGCGCTGGCCGCGCTGCTCGAACGCTTGGAGGACAGCGAACTCGACGACTACACCGACATCATCACCCTGATCGGCATCGAGTTCGACGAGAACACGGCCTGGGGACAGTTGACGATTCTGGAACTGAAGCTGCTGATCAATCTCGCCTTGTCGCAGTGGGACGACGCGCTCGAACGGGTCAGAACCTATCTGCAATACAACGAGAACACCGTCGAGCGCCGACTGTTCTACCAGGCCGTCCAGGCGGTGCTGGAAGTGCAGTTGGACGAGGAACTGACACTGGCCAACTACGAGGACAACTTCCGCCGCCTGTTTGGAGATGCACGCATGGATGCCGCTATCGGCTCAGTGGATGGCCGCGTGCGCTTCTTCGGCCTGAGCGCGACCAACCTGCAGTTCGAGGGTCTGGATCGCCACCAGCGGCTGCTCGACAGCTATCGGAAGCTGCACTCGGCCCGAGCCAAGGTCGCGGCAGGGTGAGCTCTTCGGCTTCGGTCGCCCAATCACGCATGCCCTGTCTGAGCGCGCAGACAGGGCATGGGAAAGCAAGCGACTTCAGACCGGCTTCTTCTTCACCTTGCTGACAGGCTTGCCGACTTGCGCGCGGATGAAATCGCGCACTTCCGGGTAGACCACCTCGCGCCAGCGGCGACCGCTGAAGATGCCGTAGTGACCAGCGCCGGGCACTTCCAGATGCTGTTTGCGCCCGGTCTCGATGCCACTGCACAGATCATGCGCGGCACGGGTTTGACCGATGCCGGAGATGTCGTCGAGTTCGCCTTCGATGGTCAGCAAGGCGGTGCGCTGGATGTCGGCAGGCTTGACGCGCTGACCTTCCACATCCCAACGACCACGCGGCAACAGGTGCTGCTGGAATACCACTTCGATGGTGTCGAGGTAGTACTCGGCAGGCATGTCCAGTACCGCGTTGTATTCGTCGTAGAACTTGCGGTGCGAGTCGGCATCTTCCAGATCGCCACGCAGCAGATCTTCGTAGAAGTCCCAGTGCGAGGTCATATGGCGTCCGGGGTTCATGGCGATGAAACCGGCATGCTGCAGGAAACCGGGATAAACGCGCCGACCGGCACCCGGATAGTTGGGCGGCACATCGTGGATGACGGTCTGCTTGAACCACGACAAGGGCTTGGTGGTCGCCACGTCGTTGACCTGGGTGGGCGACTGCCGGGTATCGATGGGGCCGCCCATCATGGT
>DEHW01000041.1 GCA_002352135.1 Lysobacterales bacterium UBA2790 | reverse complement strand
GTGCCGCCGACAAATTCCACGCCCGCATTGGCCGGAATCATGAAGTCGGCATCCATTTCGAGGACTTCCGGGTTGCCATCCCACACACCGGCGGCGGCGTTCGCGGCCGTAGTGGAGCTGCCAAATCGCACGCCCGGCTCGCGCAACGAATTGCTGCCACGCGGGTCGATGTAGACCTCGCCAAACAGGTCAGTGCTGAAACGCTGATTGCCACTGGAAACACGACCTGCAGGGATGCTGACCAGCATGCCTTCGTAGCATTCGAAGTTGGTCGTTCCGCAGCTCAGCGCAGCGGGATCCGTCGAGGGCAGGCCACTGCCCGAACTGAACACCACAGCGGTCGGCAAGGGTTCTCCTGTCGCCGTCCCGGTGATGCTGTTCGATGCATCGCGCGTCGTGGTCACCGAAACCTCGGTCATGGTGAAGAACTCGATGGCGGTACCCAGGACGGACACTTCATCCCCAACCTGCACGGGGGCACCGTTGTCGTACGTTGGTGCGGTGGTGGTGAAGACGTAGACACCTTGCGAGGTCAGCGGGTCCGCATCGGCATCCGCATCGGGTGTCTGGATGGTGAAACCGGCGGGGCCGACATTGGTGACGATATTGCCTTCCGTGCGCACAGCCTGGGTCGCCAATGGTGAAGCGGCGCCACTGCCTTGGATCGCATGGATGGGTGTAATCGGCAGGTCATCATCGGTGATCGTACCGGTCGCAACGGATGTGCCCAGGGTGACCAGCGGGCTGCTGCTGGCGATGGTCAGAGTGTAGGTTTCGTCCGCTTCGTCGATGGTGTCACCGACGATGCCAACGAGAACCTGTACCGAGGTTTGGCCGGCCGGGATGGTGTATTCGAGCGCTGACTGCGTCAGATAGTCGACCGCACCACCCGTAGCAGTGCCATCTGCCGTGGTCGCAGTAAACACGACATCACTGGCGACCGCGAAGCTAAGCGAAGCGGTGATGGTCTGGGAAGTAATCCCCGTGTTGCCCTCTGGTGCTGGTGCCGGATTGCTGATCGACAGTACTGCAGTCGCGGAATCGTCGTTGACGATGGTGCCTTGGCCTTGCGCATCAGCCACCGTCGCGCCGACCACATTGGTGAGGTTGACGAAGAACGTCTCGTCGGATTCGTCGGTGGTATCGCCATTGACCACGATGTTGAACACGCGGCTGCTGTCACCTTCGGCGATGCTCACGCCTGACTGTCCAATCGACAGGTAGTCGTTGTCGGCAAGGGTCGCCGTGCCGTCCGCGCTATTAATGTCGAAGCTCACGCCACCGGCAGGGGCGGGGGCGCTGAGGCTGACGGTAAAGCTGAAATTGGTGATGCCGCTGTTGCCTTCGTTCTGGCTGACGTCATTGATACTGATGGTGGGAACGGCGGTGGTTGCGGTAACAGTCAATTCGTCAATGGAAAGCCCATGATCGTTGCCAGAGTCATTCAGATCCGACCAACGCAGCCATACCTCACTGCCCGAGGCAACGGAGGAAGTGATACTCGCCGTACGAGCAAGGCGGTTTGCGCCTGCATTGCCGTCGAGGGTGGCCGCAGTTGCGCCGACGATGGGACTGGTGAAGTTCAAATCAGTCACTGCCGTCCAGTCGACCGTCGTGTTGCAGGCCAGGTCAAAGCTGGTGCCACTGGGGACTATGCGGTAGTGGAAGCTGACGGTTTGCGCGTTGGCGTTGCCGCCGTTTCTCCACTGTTCTCCCGTGTAGGCAACCTGAAGGGCATCGAATGTCGAACCCGTGTTGGCCAAGCGAACGCCATAGCAGATTGTTCCGGTGGCGTTGGATTGCTGTGCGCCAAAAGCGCGTTCGGTGGCGCTGGTGCTGCCATAACTGTAGATGGCTCCGGCAGTGTCGCTGCCGATGCTGGCGCGATAGGTGGTCATCGGGCCAGCGGTTCCGGTGCCGCCAGCCTGCGCGGCGTACCAGCCCAGCAGGGTCGAGTTGTCGCTCCAAGTATTGGCGGTGCCCGTGTTGGCCAGCGCGTCGAAGTTTTGCGTGTAGGGTGAGCCGACACTGATGCTGCTCTGCGCCTGCACCGCTCCACCTGCCACGCACAACAGCGCGGCAAGCAGCGGCCGCGTGATGCGGTCGTTGTTCATGAAACCTCCGTGATCCCCAGAAAAAATGTTTCTTGCCGCGCGAGGATAGCGTGCGCGCGTGGCGGTTTCATGTCAGGTGTCATTTTCATGACATGCGGTGCTGGTGCGGTCACCGGGTGTGTTGGGCCCGTGGTTTCTATAAACTGTATATATGTCAAAGACATGGAATCTTTCCGCGTCCATGTTTGGCGCGCTGGTCGTGAAAGGTAAGGCGCGCCTGTGCGCCGTCTCGCCAGAAAGCTGGCGGGCGTAAAACCCGCTTGACATACAAATGCGAATCGTTACTATTTGCGCATCGCCCGCTTTGGAGTGCGCCATGAACCTGATGCTGGATGCCATCGTGTCACCCGATGCAGACCACACCCCGTCCGCCTACAGCTCTCGTCCCGTGCCGCGAGTGCTGTCGCGTCTGGAGATCAACAGCCTTGAACTGCTGCGCGGCCATCGCGAACTGATGATTGTCCATGGCGATCAGGAATACCGNNTCGCCTTCATCCTTCTTGCGGACCGGTCTGTCCGCTGTATCAGCCAGCCGCCTCAGGGCGCGCCAGCCAACGCCAAAACCTTTGGAGTTGTCATGCGTCCCGATCTGAAGACGTCGATTCGTCTTGCCCTGTCTTTGACGGCCGTCGCGCCGTACCTTGCTGCTCACGCGTCAACCGCACCCGACGCGACCGAATTTGATGAGCTTTCCCGGATCACCGTTACCGCGACCAAGCAGGCGACCGAGGTCGTGGATGTGCCCGCAGCCGTGACCGTGATCGAGCGCGAGCAGATGGATCGTGAGCTGGTGCAGGACATTCGCGACCTGGTGCGTTACGAGCCGGGCGTGTCGGTCACTTCCGGTTTTGGTCGCTTCGGTATCGGTGACTTCCGTATTCGCGGTCTGGAAGCCAATCGCGTTCTGATAGAAACGGATGGCATTGCGGTGTCGGACGATTTTTCGATTGGCAGCTTCGCCAGCAACAACCGCAACTTTGTCGACCCGATGATGCTGAAGTCGGTGGAAATCGTGCGCGGCCCCGGCTCGTCGCTGTATGGCTCGGACGCCCTGGGTGGCGTGGTGAGCTTTGTGACCCGCGATCCGCAGGATCTGGTGGCCGAGGGTGAGCAACGTCATCTGGGTGCGCGAGTCGGCTATTCCAGCGACGATGACAGCGCACACGTCGCCGCCAGTTGGGCACAGGTCGGAGAACGTTGGTCTGGACTGCTGATGGTCAACCACCGCGAGGGCTCCGAGCTGGAGAACGAGGGTGATGTCGATAGCGCCGGCAGCACGCGCACCCAAGCGAACCCCGCCGACACCGAATCGAACAATCTGCTCGCCAAGTTGTTGTTTGCGCCGAGTGCAGATGTGCGGTGGCGTCTGGCGCTGGATGCCAACGAATCCAGCGCATTGACCGATGTGCTGAGCAGCGAGACCACCAGTGCGACCTTGCGGGTTCGTGACATGGATGGCGACGACCATCAGACCCGCGCGCGTCTGAGTCTGGGGCAGGAGGTCGATGCGCTGGACAGTCTGCTCGCCGACAGTCTGCATTGGCAGGTCTATCGTCAGGACTCGGAAACCACCCAGCTGACTCGCGAGGATCGGGTCAGCATCAGCGGCGGCAACGAGGTCAACCCGACCTTGCGTGAGCGCGAGTTCAATTTCGATCAGCGTGTTTACGGTGGCGAACTCACCGCCAGCAAAGCCCTGCAAACCGGCGGATGGACGCACCGACTGACCTGGGGTACGGAAGCAACGCGCACCGAAGTTCACCAGAAGCGCGATGGCCGTGCGACCAATCTGACCACCGGTACGGTGACCAGCACGATCTTGCCAGACGTGTTCCCGGTGCGCGACTTTCCGATTTCCACCACGACCGAACTGGCGGCGTATCTGCAGGATGAGATCATCAGTGAAGACGGGCGTTGGCGTTTTGTGCCCGCACTGCGCTATGACCATTACGATCTCGACCCAAGCGTGGACACAATTTTCGCGCAGGACAATCCAGGCATTGAGCCTTCCGGCGTCACGCGGGATCGCGTGTCGCCAAAGCTCGGGCTGGTCTGGCAGTGGAGCGACGCCTTCAGTCTGTTCGGTGGTTACTC
>DEHW01000207.1 GCA_002352135.1 Lysobacterales bacterium UBA2790 | reverse complement strand
TCGTTTGCCGTCGATTGCCACGACCACGGGCGATGCCGATGCATTCGTCGCACCGGGTTATGGCGTTCTCGACCTGTTGTTCGATACGCGTCTTGGAGAGCATGCCAGCCTCAATTTCGGCATCTTCAACCTGCTCGACAAGAAGTACTGGGAGTGGTCGGCCACGCCGAATGTCGTGGCCAGCAGTGCCGTGCTGGATCGCTACACCGCACCAGGGCGGTACTTCAGCGCGCAGGTCGATTTGCACTGGTAATCCATCAGGCGGATAGCAAACGGAGCGCAGGCCATGACTTTCAATGCGGGAAACGAACCCATGGATATCGAGGCCAGTGTCGAGNNTGGCCACGCATCCGTTGGCGATCCTGGCGCGGCTGGGCAGCGTGGTGTGCATTCATCGCCAACAAGCGGAATGGATCGTGCAGCACGACGTGCTGGCGCTACTTTGCGGAACGCGTGCGGTGCTGCGGTGCGAGGTTGATGCGCAGGGCCCGGTCGAGGCGCTGTGCTTTGTCGATAACGAAGGGCAGTGCCGATTGCAGGTGGGTTTGCTGCCCGAAACGGATTTCCTCGCCTGGGAGGNNCTTGGACGCCTTGCTTTGCTGCCGCTGCCCGTATTGTCCGTGTGCTCAAGACAGGTTGTCAGCGCGTGGGCTGAGCGCGCGAAGCAGGGCGGCTTGCCCATGCGGCAACACTGTCGCTGTCCGCAGAGTCGCTTCGCCGAGGAGTCATTGCCTGTTCCTGTCCAGTCCATCAAGGCTTGACGTCGCTCCCTCCGACGGCATCACTGCACGGCACGGAACACCGCCTGCCATCGCCTAGTGGCAGGCCGTTTTTTCAGCGCGTCGCGGTCGTTATCTCGCTCATGACCTGCGGGCTCCCACGGGTTAAAGTTGGGGACTTCGCCCGACATCTCGTGGAGTGCGCCATGACATCCAACCATCACTACCCGATCGGCCGACCGGGTCAGCCCTGGACCGACCAGGAGCGTTTGCAATGGCGCAAGCAACAACGTGTGCAGCGCAGTTATTCGCAGGAGGTCTTGGCTCGCATCGACGGGCTCGCCGCGGCGTTTGAGCGACTGGCCTACGGTGAATTGGATTACGCGCCGGATGTCTACCCGCTGTTCGCGTTACGCAGCAAGGATTGGCGCGAGGCTCTGCCGGTGGTGCTCGTCACGGGCGGCGTACACGGCTACGAAACCAGTGGGGTGCAGGGCGCCTTGCAATTCCTCGATGAAGGCGCAGACGCCTTTGCTGGACAGGTCAATCTGCTGATCGCGCCCTGCGTCAGTCCCTGGGCCTACGAGCGCATACAGCGCTGGAATGCGCACGCCATCGATCCCAATCGTTCGTTTCGAGAGGACAGTCCCGCAGCGGAGTCGGCGGCGCTGATGCGTTTGATCGCACCGTGGAAGGATCGGATTCTGCTGCATGTCGATCTGCACGAAACCACCGACAGCGATGAAACGGAATTTCGCCCTGCGCTCGCCGCGCGCGAGGGCAAGGATTTCGAGCCGGGCGAGATTCCCGATGGCTTCTACCTGGTGGGCGATTCCGACAATCCGCAACTGGCGTTTCATAGCGCGGTGATCGACGAGGTGGCCAAGGTGACGCATATCGCGCCGGCCGATGCGCGCGGCGAGATCATCGGCTCGCCGGTGGTGGCTCCCGGCGTCATCCTGTACCCGCTGAAATCACTGGGTTTGTGCGGCGGTGTGACGGCAGCGCGTTACAGCACGACCACCGAGGTGTATCCGGACAGCTCGAGGACAACGCCCACGCAATGCAATGCGGCGCAGGTGGCGGCGGTCAGCGCGGCGATCCGCTATGCGTTGGCGCATCGGGAGTGACTAACACACAGGCCTCGCTGAGTCGGGCTTCGTCGCAGTTGTCATCGCCACCGTCGCGGTCAATGACCAGGAAGTCGCATTCGCGGTGCAGTGCGATCAAGGCGTGATGCCAGGTGCCGGGGTGAAAGTTGACGCCCTGATCGGCGCGCGCCGCGAACGCGCGAGGGCGATGGGACGGACTTTCGCTGACGACGACCAGATACGGCTCGCCACTGAGCGGATAAAAGGCTTGGCTGCCGAGTGGATGGCGTTCGACAACTTCCACCGCGAGCGGAAAGCGCCTTGGCTGGGCGCGGAACAGGCTCAGCACAGTGCGTCCGCCGCGCTGGGCGGTGTCGATGCGGGCCAGATCGTGGAAACGCTGAGCGGTGCCGGTATTGATGTGGAACACCGCGCGGGCTTGGGCGGCTTCGATGACATCGCCAAAGCGCGCAAAGCGCGCGGCTTCCAGTGGTTCGATCAGCAGGGCCTCAGGCAGATTCATGCGCCGACCACGCGTCCCCACAAGCGCAGTCGCGACACACCGCCGTCGGGATGGATGTTGAATCGCACATGGGTGATGGGCGAGTGCGGCAAGACCTCGGCCTGAAAGGAATGCACGTGATCCATCTGCAGTGGCTGTTCGTTCATCAGGCTCGGCCAGAACATGGCCTGCGTGATGAGCGAGGTCGAGGTGCCGCCGCGAACGTGCGCGGCTTGCAGCGAGCAGCGGTCCGGGTAGTTGCCCTTGAAGTGCGCCGTGTCGACTTCGATACGCTCGACCAGGCCGGGCTGGGCGAGGGCGATCAGGCACCAGTCGTTGCCGGGCTCACGTCGACGGCGGGTTTCCCAGCCATCGCCCATGTTGACACCTCGACCTGGCAGCAGTAGTCGCGCAGCGGGACCAAAGTGCTCGTTATTCGCGGCGATCACGCTGCCACCGTTCAAGGCGGCCAGCAGATCGATCTGGCCTTCATCATTCGGCACCACGCATCGCGGGTCAGGGCGACCGTACAGGCGTAGACGGGCGAGGCCACCGTCCGGGTACAGATTGACCCGCACATGGCTGATCCGTCGTGCGGCGTCGAGCGGGTGATAGTGATGACTGTTGCCCTGCAGATTGACCGAGTCCAGCAATGCAAACCACGCGGTGTCGGCGCGCGGTTCGCCTTCCACATCACAGGCTTCCAGACTGGCCGCAGGCGGGTAGTTGCCGGTGAAGTGACTGGTATCGAGTTCGACGCCATGCAGCCATCCGGGACGCGCCAGTTGCACGATGCACCAGTCATGACCGGCGACGCGCTTGCGACGGCTCTCCCAGCCGTCCATCCATTTGCCATGCGCGTCGTACTTGCCGGGGATGAAGACGGCTGGTTCCGGGTTGAGCATGCGTTCGGCGGCGGCAAAAAAATCGTCGCTGACGGCCAAGGTGCGGGCGCCCAATTGGGCATCGGCCAGGTTGACGTAACGGCGGACGAATTCGGGTGCGTTCGGATCAGCGGGGGCGTAGGCCATGGTGTGTGCTCGGTCGGATCAGATGTTTATGTCGCTCAGCCGCTGAGGCGCGCCTGCAGGCGGAACAGTGCGATGCGTTCAATTTGCTGCAGCGCTTCGGCAAACTCCTGCTCGGGCGAATGACCCAGACGAAGCCGCCATGCTGCGAGGATGCTCTGCCGGTTGTGTCCTTTGACGGCGAGGATGAAGGGAAATCCAAACCGCGCCTCGTAGTCAGCGTTCAGTTGATGCAGCTCGGCGTATTCCTCTGGCGAGCATTGGTCCAGACCAGCGCCTTGCTGTTCACGGGTTGAGTCGGCGGTCAGCTCGCCGCGCAGCGCGGCCTTGCCCGCCAGTTGTGGATGAGCGCGGATCAGGGCGAGCTTTTCGCTCTCGCTGGCGGCCTGCATCGCGGCACACATCGCGGCATGCGCGCCCTCCACGCTCGCAAACGGGCGTTGTGCGGCACTGCGTTCGGCCACCCAGGGCGAGTGTTCGAAAATGTCACCCAGGGCGGCGACAAAGTCGGTGCTGTTCAGCGCATTCAGTTGACTCAAGCCGAGCGTGAGCATGGCAGCGTGGGTGGGTCCGGTGACCGATGGAAAGGATTCGGCAGTGTGCTGCGCGACGGCTGTATCGACAAGATGTGCATGCGACAATGCGCGCCCTTTTGCCGTCGCCAAGGTTTGACGTGTCTCGCGAATTGGAAGTCGATGTGGTGGACATGACCCACGATGGTCGTGGCGTGGCACGTGTCAATGGCAAGGCGGTATTTGTGGCGGGCGCGCTGCCCGGCGAGCGCGTGCGGATGCTGGTGGAAGTGCGCAAGAAGCATTTCGATGAAGGCCGCACCTTGGACGTACTGCAGGCGTCGGCGGATCGGGTGCAGCCCAAGTGTCCGCATTTCGGTCGTTGTGGCGGCTGCACGCTGCAACACCTTCAGGCCGAGTCGCAGATTGTCGTCAAACAGCGCGTCTTGCAGGAAAACCTCGAACGCATCGGACATGTGCAGGCCGAACGCTGGCTGTCGCCCTTGACCGATCAGCCTTGGGGCTATCGGCGCAAGGCGCGCCTGGGCGTGAAATACGTTGCCAAGAAGGGTGCCGCCCTGGTTGGTTTCCGCGAGACCAATCCGCGCTTTCTGGCCGAACTGCAGCGTTGCGAAGTCCTGGTGCCGGCGGTGGGCGAGCGGGTTGGCGAATTGGCCGAACTGGTGCAGTCGCTGGACGCGCGCGAGCACATCGCACAGATCGAAGTCGCTGCCGGCGATGCGCAGACGGTGCTGGTTTTTCGTCATCTGCAAGCGCTGTCCGCTGCCGATCGTGATCGTTTGCGCGCTTACGGTGAGCGCAGCGGTTTGGGCATCCTGTTGCAATCCGGTGGCGTCGATAGCGTGCAGGCGCTGTGGCCCGAGCAGATCGACCTGGATTTCCGCATTCCCGCCTACGACATCACGCTCAAGTTCAAGCCGCTGGATTTCGTCCAAGTCAATGCGGGGATGAATCAGCGCATGATCGCCCTGGCCTTGCAGTTGCTTGATCCGCAGCCGAGCGACCGGATCCTTGATCTGTTTTGTGGCCTCGGCAATTTCACCCTGCCCATCGCCCGTTGCGCGGCCAACGTGGTGGGTGTGGAAGGCGATTCGGGCTTGGTGCAGCGGGCACGCGAGAACGCCGTCCTGAATGGGCTGCCGACTGCCGAGTTCTTTGCTGCCGACTTGACTCAGGATGTGCGCGCTGAGCCCTGGGTGAAGGGTGGCTTCAACAAGCTCCTGCTCGACCCGCCGCGTTCCGGTGCGGATGCGGTGATTCCACAATTGCCCTTGGATACGGTGCAACGGATCGTCTACGTGAGTTGCCATCCGGCCTCGCTGGCTCGCGATGCGGGCGTGTTGGTGCGCGACTACGGTTTCCAGCTCAAGGCGGCCGGTGTGATGGACATGTTTCCGCATACGGGTCATGTCGAATCCATCGCCTTGTTCGAGCGCTGAGTCATGTTGCTGATCGGGCTTGCCAGCACCGAACTGCAGGCCATCGAGCGCGAATGGTTGGCACATCCGGCGGTGGCCGGTGTCGTGCTGTTCAAACGCAATTTCGCCACGCGCACGCAGATCGTCGACTACATCGCTTCGATTCGCGCTGCGCGCGCCCATCCGCTGCTGATCAGCGTGGATCAGGAAGGTGGCCGGGTGCAGCGTTTTGTTGACGGCTTCACGCGATTGCCTCCGCTGGCCTGTCTTGGTCGTTTGTTCGACCGCGATCCGGCGCTGGCGCTGGACATGACGCGAGCCCATGCGCAGGTCATGGCAACCGAAATGCGCGCTATCGACGTGGATATGAGTTTCGCGCCGGTGGTGGATCTAGGTCGCGGCAACCGCGCCATTGGTGATCGTGCCCTGCATGCCGATCCGGCGGTGGCGGCGGCGCTCACGGAAGCCTACGTGTCCGCGCAGCGCGCGGCGGGCATGGCGGCGACACTCAAGCATTTTCCGGGGCATGGTTCCGTGCTTGAGGACACCCATGTGGATGTCGCGTGTGATCCGCGAACCTGGACGCAGATCGAAGCCCATGACTTGTCGCCATTCCGTGCCGGACTGGCCGCGGGTGCGGAGGCGGTGATGGCCGCGCATGTCATCTACCCCGCGCTGGATGCGCAACCGGCCGGCTACTCGCGCTTCTGGCTGCAAGCGATCCTGCGTGAACAACTGGGTTTTGCTGGCGCTATTTTCAGCGACGACATCGGCATGGCGGCGGCGGGCGCTGCGGGCGGTGTCGCTGCGCGAATCCATGCACATCTGGATGCCGGTTGCGATGCCGTGCTGGCCTGCCATCCGGAGCTGGTGCCGGAAGCCTTGCAGGCGGTCAATGGCCGCTTCACCGAAGCCGCTCTGCCAGCACGCTTGCTCGCCATGCAGGGCGCATTGCCGGACGAACACCACATCGCAGCGCTGTCGCAGGCGCGTGCTACGCTCGAATTACTCCCGGAGGATGTCTTCCATGCCTAATCTGCCCAAGCTTGCCGATGCCTTGCCGGTGTCGGACTGCCTGTTCGACCTCGCCTACATCCAGCCGCAGATTGCCCGGCTTGCCGCCGAGATTGATCGTGACTACGCCGGGGATCGTCCGCTCTACCTGACCATCATGAATGGCGGCATGTTGTTCTCCTCGCTGCTGGCGCTGCAGTTGAAGACCGATGTCGAGTTCGACTATCTGCACGCCACGCGCTATCGCGGCGAGACCTTCGGCGGTGGCGTGCATTGGCTGCGCAAACCGGCAGTGCCCCTGTTCGGACGTCGCGTACTGTTGATCGACGACATTCTCGACGAAGGTCACACCCTGCGCGCGGTCATTGATGCCTGTCAGGCCGAAGGTGCGAAAGACGTGCGCGTGGCGGTGCTGGCGCGCAAGGATCACGACCGCTGCATCGCTGATTTGCAGGCCGATTACATCGGTCTCGACGTGCCGGATCGCTATGTCTATGGCTTCGGCATGGACTACTACGAGCAGGGTCGCAATCTGCCCGCCATTTACGCGCTGCGCTGAGGGCCGATCATGAGCCTCGCCCTGGCGGTGATTGGTGGCACTGGCGTCTATCGCCTGGCTGCACTGCAGAATGTTGAAACGCACGAACTCGACACGCCCTATGGCGCGCCATCCGGTCCGATTCGCGTCGGCGATCTGGGCGGACAGCGGGTGGCATTTCTGGCGCGCCACGGCGAGGGNNGTGGTCGGTATCAATGCCGTCGGCGGCATCACCGAGCGCATGGGGCCGCGCGTGCTGGCCGTACCCGATCAATTGATCGACTACACCCATGGGCGACTCAGTTCGTTCTGTGATGTCGAAGGCGCGAAGGTCGAGCACGTCGATTTCACCGAGCCCTACAGTCGTGCCCTACGCACCGCCCTGCTGCGTGCCGCCCATGATGCCGGCGTGGAAGTGGTCGATGGCGGTGTGTATGGCTGCACGCAGGGCCCGCGCTTGGAAACCATCGCCGAGATCGCGCGCCTGCGTCGTGACGGTTGCGACCTGGTTGGCATGACCGGGATGCCCGAGGCGGCCCTAGCGCGTGAACTTGGCCTCGACTATGCCAGCCTCAACCTCGTCGCCAACTGGGCGGCAGGCTGCGGTGATCAGGCCGAGATCACCATGGACGAGGTGTTCGGCAATCTGGAAGCGGTCAGTGCGCAGGTGCCGAAGGTTTTGGCGGCGCTGCTGCGGGACATTTGCTGAGCTTTGGAAACGTTGGGGCGTTTCCTCGCTGTGCGCCGTTGATCCGCTTGGGCCACAATGCCGCCATGCCCGACATGCGTCCCCATTCGCCACGCACGACACCGGACTGGTTTGCCACCGCCGCCGGGCATGCCTTGCTGCGCACCGAGGCAGCGTTGATCCAGATGGCGACGCGGCGGTCCCGAGGTGCGCGGGCGCTGCTGTTGGCGGGCAGTGGTGCGCAGGGCTTTGCCTTGCCCTTGGATATATCGCATCTGACCGAACTACATGTCGCACGCGGCGATGCGGACGCTTGTTTGCACGGCGATCTGCGCTGTCGGTTTGATGCCTTGCCGTTTGCGCGCGAGACCTTCAGTCTGATCGTGGTCTGGCACGCCGAGTCACTCTTGAATGAGGCCGTGCTGTCGCAGTTGTCCGAACTGTTGCAGCCTGAGGGGGAATTGCTGGTTCTGGGGCTGAATCGCTTGAGTCTGTGGCGCTGGCATTGGCAACGCTATCGACCGGCCACCGTGAGCACGGCGGCGATGACTGGCGCCCTGCGTAGCGCGGGGTTTGATGTGCATCATCTCAGCGGTGCGGGTTCGCGTTGGCCATGGACCCGATATGCCAAGGCGCAGATTTCCGATCCATTGCTGCGTTCGCCTTGGCTGTGCGCCAGTCATCTGCTGCTGGCGCGCTTGCGCAAGCCGGGATTGACGCTGCGTCCCGCCTTGCGGCGGCGTGCTGTGACAGTGAATGCGTCGCTGGCGCGAGTCAGCATGGATCGCGTCGCGGACTGTCGCGACTTTCAGGATGATCAAGCGGCATGAAACAAGTGGAGATTCATACCGACGGGGCCTGCTCTGGCAACCCCGGTCCCGGTGGCTGGGGTGTGTTGCTGCGTTTTGGTGCGCACGAGCGGGAGCTGGCGGGCGGCGAGCCGGATACCACCAATAATCGGATGGAGCTGATGGCCGCCATCCAGGGCTTGCAGGCACTGAAAGAAGCCTGCGAGGTCGATCTCTACACCGACTCGCAATATGTGCAGAAGGGCATCACCGAGTGGTTGCCAGGTTGGCAGCGACGCGGTTGGAAAACCGCTGACAACAAGCCGGTCAAGAACGCTGACCTTTGGCAGCAGCTCGACATGGCGCGGCAGCGCCATCGGGTGCAATGGCATTGGGTGAAGGGTCACGCCGGGCATGCCGACAACGAGCGTGTGGACGGTTTGGCGCGGCAGGCGGCGGAACAGATCAAGGGGCAATGACATGCGGCAGGTGGTGTTTGATACCGAAACGACCGGCATGCCGGTGGAACTTGGGCATCGGGTGATCGAAATCGGCTGCGTGGAGCTGATTGGTCGACGCCTGACCGGGCGGCACTTTCATTACTACCTCAATCCGGATCGCGAAAGTGATCCAGGTGCCTTGGCAGTGCATGGTCTGGACTCGGCGTTTCTCGCCGACAAGCCGAGGTTTCCCAGCATCGCGCACGAATTCGTCGAGTTCATTCGCGACGCGGAGTTGATCGCACATAACGCCAAATTCGACGTGGGCTTTCTGGATGCGGAGCTGGCTAGAGTCGGCGCCGACTTGCCCAGGGTTCGAGACATTGCGCGCGTCACCGACACCCTGAGTCTGGCGCGCGAGCAGTTTCCGGGTCAGCGCAACAGCCTCGATGCGCTCTGCAAGCGACTCGGCGTCGACAATACCGCGCGCAAGCTGCACGGCGCGTTGCTCGACGCCGAGTTGCTGGCCGATGTGTATCTCGCCCTGACGGCCGGACAGAGTGATCTTGGCTTGAGTCTGCGCGACGATGCGCGACCTGGTGATCGCTTGCCCTTCGACGTGTCCGCGCTGCCGAGGGTGCCTCGCGTGCTGCCGAATGCCGATGAGCTCAGCGCTCACGAGGCGGCCTTGGCGGTGCTGCAGAAGAAGTCTGGAGGCAAGTGCCTGTGGCTCGCCGACAGTCCCTGAGTTCGCTGCCAACCCGAGCGATGCCTGAGGGAGACCGCATTCCCGGTTTCCGACTCATTCGGGAGCTTGGCGCGGGCGGCAGTTCACGTGTGTATCTGGTGGAACACGGATTGCGGCAGCGCGCAGTGGTGCTCAAGTTGTTGCGGCCGGAGGTCGCCGAGGACGCCGAGTTGACCGCGCCCTTGCGTGCCTCGCTGGAGGCCTTGCGTGGGGTGCGTCATCCGCACCTTGAAGCGGTGTTGGAGATCTCCGATGTGGGACAGCGCTTATGGTGGGTGAGCGAGTATCTGCCCGGTGGTGATTTGCGTGATCGATTGCAGAAAGCGCCGAGTGGTTTGCCCGTCGACGATGCACTGCGCATTCTGATGGAGGTCACCCGCGGACTCTCGGCGCTGCATGCGCGCGGACTACTGCATCGCGATCTCAAGCCAGCCAATATCCTGTTTGATGCCGAGGGCAGGGCGGTGATTGCCGACTACGGGTTGGTGATGCCGCGCAGGGCAGGCAACACAACTCACAGTCACGGACTGGCTGCAGGAACGCCGCTGTACATGAGCCCAGAGCAACAGCGTGGCGAAGTGGTGGATGAGCGTGCTGATCTCTACAGCCTTGGTTGCGTGCTGCATGAGTTGCTGACCGGACAGCCGCCATTTGTCAGCGACGATCCGCACACACTGTCGCGCTTGCATGCCAGTGCACCCATCCCGGCGCTGCCCATGCGTTGCCGCTGGCTACAACCGCTGCTGGAGAGCGTACTGGCCAAGACGACCGAGTCGCGGCTCGACAACACACAGCAGTTGTTGACCGCGTTGCAAGCCAGTGTCAGTTCTTCGCCCGAGGCGGAAGCCTTACGCGGCTATTCCGAGGCGGCGCAAGTTCGCTACACCAGCCGCATTTCCGCTCTGCCAGCTCGCCGCACGGTGTGGCTCTGGATGTTGTTGGTGCTGATGTGTCTTGCGCTTGGCCTGGTTTGGCAAAGGACTGTGAGCTAACGCGCTTCGAGTTGACGACGATGTCGCACGGAAGCACCAGGGCGAATCCTCGATCACGGTATCGGTACGAACCGGCTGTCCAGGTTTGTCATTTCAACAGGGCGGTTGACTCGCGATGTCTGCTGCGGTCTGCTACCCGGCTTCGATATTCGGGTCAGCATCCATGATTTCGTGCGTCAAGCTGCAAATTGTTTGTGCCGTCCTTCTGTGTGGACTGTCCGGTGGAGCCGAGTCTCAAGCGGTCGTCGCAGGGATCGGGATCGACTACATGCCAAGTGTCCAACGCGACCAGCAGGATGGCAGCTTGGTGATGGTGTTTGAGCGACTGGACCCAGGCACGTTCTTTGGTGATCTGTACGCAACGCGTTCCGCTGATGACGGCGAAACATGGTCAAACCCGCAACTGATCATCGGCAGTTCCGCGAATGAACGCCACCCCAGCCTGGTGCAGATGGCTGACGGTCAGTGGAGGCTGTACTACTTGCAAGGCTCGGGCAGCACGACCAGCTATCGAATTGCGCAGGCCACCAGCACCGATGGTTCGGTATTCCTGCAGACAGGTGCACTTGATCTGGGATGGGCCAGTGGTGGCGAAGTGAATCCGCACGTCGTCCAGCAGGCTGATCGATTGACCATGGTTTATCAGCGGTTGAGCGGCGGGATTTACCTCGCTCAGTCAACGGATTCAGGCATCAGTTGGGACACCCAACGCAGGTTGATTTCGTCGGATGGGCTGTTGCCGAGAGTGGCATACAGAACACAGGACAGCCGTCTGTTTGTCAGCTATCAGACAAACCCTGGCTCGAACCAGTTGAGACTACATTTGAAACAATCGACCGATCCCGGGGACTGGACATCCCCTGCGATCATGCTGGCAAGTGATGGAGACAATCATGACAGCTTGCCTTGGCTGACCGAGGAAGGTGGATTGGTCGTGTTCTTCAGCAGGGCGAGGGGGTCGCAATACGACCTCGCCTCGCGGTTTGCGCCGGATGGCTTGAACTTCGAGTCAATTCGTTGGCAGAGCCAAAGCGCAGATAGCAGTGATGTGCAAGCGCATCCAGTGAGTGTCACGGGCGAACGCGATTGGGTGCAGTTGTACTGGGGCGTGGAGTCGCCGCCGGGGTCGTTGGCGTTCGATGTGCATCGAATGACGCGCACGGCCATCAGTCACGCGATCTTCTCGAATGGGGCCGAGCAATGACTAGGCGGCATAGGGTGGTCAGCCGAATATCCGCTTCAGCGTCCGCGCCAGCCAGCCGTGCTCGCTGGCGTTCTGCTGCCGGTTGTGATGCAGGTAATGGGTGACGTCTTTGACGTAGGCCATGTCATCGCGCTGGATGTGATGAACCAGCCAGGTCGACAGCATCCCGTACAGTTCGGCACCGATGTCCTCGCCGCAACGGAAGCGATGGGCGTAGGTTTGAACACGGTGGGTGAAGTGCTCGTGGACCGCGCGATGCGGCTTCAACAAGGGGTAGCCTGCTTCTTCCATCAGGCTCTCCTCGAAAGCGAGGTGCGAAAGCGTGTAGTCGACCACCTCGGCAAGGATGTCGCTCAGCGACTCCTCATCGTGGCTATGCAGCAGTGCCTCAAGGCGATTGATGTAGTCGACGATGCGCTGGTGTTGCTGGTCGATGACGTCAATGCCGGTGTGCAGTGCGGCGTTCCACGCGATGGTCATAGAGGGTCCTCTGCTCTCGGCGAACAAGCTGGTGCCGGATTGAATCTGTTGCGGCGCAATGCTTGTCTTGACGAATGTCAATTTCCGCACGGGCGGTCCGTGGCGAGGTGTCAACGGTCGCTTGTTGGTCTTTTGTACGCTGGGCAAGCGGGCAGGCAGACCGGACACTGCAGGCCCGAATGACCATTCCGGCTCCCGCATGTCCTTGTTGATCGTCCTTGCCGCGCTGATTTTCCTGATGGTGGTGGCGTATCGCGGCTACAGCGTGATCCTGTTCGCGCCGATTGCTGCCCTGGGCGCGGTGCTGTTGACCGATCCGAGTCTGGTCGCGCCGATGTTCACCGGCCTGTTCATGGACAAGATGGTGGGCTTTCTGAAGCTGTATTTCCCGGTGTTCCTGCTGGG
>DEHW01000085.1 GCA_002352135.1 Lysobacterales bacterium UBA2790 | reverse complement strand
CTGATGTCGCGACCTTCGGCGAGGTTCAACTCAATCTCCATTGACCGACTTGATGCTCTCGACCAGACGAACGCTCCCTCGTTGGAACTCAGTGATCAGCTTGTCACCCTCCAGGCGTTGCAAGGGACGAAATCCTTCAACCCAGAATGTCCGTCGCCCCTCAATGACCTCGTCAGCAAGCAGACTGGTGTCCCATCGGAACGTGCTTCCATCGCTGAACTGGGGTGGAGGGGGAAACGGCGGCGGAAACTGTGTCAGCGTGCCGCCTCGAATGGGAAAGACGAANNGGCACCGTCATCATGCAGATGCCGAATTTCCCGGGGTTCTTGGGGTCCGGCGGATTGCCGATCCAACGGCCAAACCGATCGTCATGAAATTCCACCGAGCCATCGGTCTGATGCACCCACCATCCCGTGGCGCCATCGTCGTTCAGCGAGGACTGGATTCCCCATGGCTGTTCCAACTGGTAAATCACAAAGTCGCCCAGATGCGCGCCCGAAATCCCGCGATGCTCAGGCAGGAATGGCGTATCCCGGGCGTAGACGTTCTGGCAGTTCTCGCTGGGTGACAGCAGCGTATTGGACACTTCGGTCGGGTATCGCATGGGAACATATGCAACCCAGGAGGCGGATGCATTAGCCGCGACCATCAGCGACACACCCGCAAGGGCGGCGATGGTCAGCGATTTGCCCACATCGCGAATTCGTGTCATGCGGTAGTCGTTGTTCCCGTTTCCATCCCGTTGCAGCCTGTGCATTTCTTTCTCCTGATGTAATTGAACTCGTTGGCGACGCACGTGGAGCACCCTCCGATGGCCCATGGCACTGGCAAATTCGATTACCGTTTGTGCCATCCAGACGCTCGACCCACGCCAACCTGGTCGGAGCGTTCGTTCCGTTCTGTCCATGAGGCCGGACATCGCAGTATTGCCTTACTCAATCCAGCCAATACGCCAACTTGGAAACAGGGTTGAGGGCGCTGCCGGATTGGACAGCGCGTTCTGCAATACACCGACGACACCGGTTGTGCCTTGGTAGGTCAGCGTGGTGGGTATTGACCTCGCATCCACATAGGCGAGATCCAACAGAGCATCACCATCGAAATCGCCTACCGCCGGCCGGACCCACTCGGCGTCTGGACCAAACGTCTGCAGTTCGGTCGCGAATGAATCAATATCCCGACTCCACCACTGCCAACTGCCGCTCTCTGCCGACATGACGGTCAGCGCGTTGCTGCCAAGCACCCGCGGACCCGCCGCAAACCCGGAGACCACGTGATGGGCATGATCGACCACTCGTTGAGCGGTAAAGTCGGGCCCGAACAAGATGACGAACCGGCTCTCGGGCGGCGGCGTCGAACCGAGTTGGCGCAGGACAAGATCAGCAATGCCATCCCCATTCAAGTCCGAACCGGCCGTCACGGTACTGCTACCTCGCGCACCGAACGCCACTGGAAACGCCCGCAGTTCACCGGTCGCGCTGTAGCGTACGACCAGCCAAATGGTGTCAGGTGGCTGGAATTGCCCGGGTTGATTGAACACTGCCAGGTCATCACGACCGTCGCCGTCGTAATCACCAACCACCACGGGATTGTCGCGGTCCTCTGCGCCAGACCCCATGCCCAGCTGAATCTGGCGCATGGCGCTACCAGGTCGCGTCGACAGCGCAAGCCAGAAACTCGCTGGGACGTTCGCGCCACCTTCGCACCATCGCGCCAAGTCCGACACCGCATCGCCGTCGAAATCCAGATCCAATGCAAAAAAGCAATAGCCTGCATCGATTGCAACAGATGAGGTGGATGAGCTGATCCCCGGACCCGGATTGAGGGTCACAGTGAAGACGCCTCCCCGGTCATACGACACGGCATCCGTCAGACCATCACCGTTGATGTCGGAAGGCGCCTTGAAGCAGTGATTGGCGACGACCTGTCTGGTCGCCGGGACCGCAGAAGCAGCCTCAAATCCCGACGCAAATAGCGCAACGGGGACGTTTGTTTCGTTGATGAAGAGCCGCGCTGAGGCGACTGCGCCGGTCTCACCAGCACCCAGATCGCGAACATGGAGGGTCCAGCTACCATTGGCCTGCGCGGGCGTAAGCTCGCCAAATGCAGCATTCAGGTGGGTAGCGCAGCCTCCATGAAAGGAAAATCCGTTGCCCCGGCTGATCGTTCGATATGCACCGCTGGTCAGTGCGCCAGGCGCAGAAGCATCGGTAGCCGCGAACCACCAGTCACCGCTGACGGCGTCGCTGAAACGATAGGTACCGTTCAAGTCGCGACGCGAGCCTTGCGCGTTGCCTTTCTGCTGCCCTGTCCCACCGAATATCAGCAATCTGGCGACCCCATTGGGAGCCGTGAGCTCGACATCCAGGTCACCAACAGCGCCATGTGAAAGGGCCAACTCCAGTTCAACGGTCCTGACGTCTTCGGTCAGGCCACTCACTTGGAAGTTCAACGCCCGACCGAGCGGATCGTTGTCGGGAATTGCCCCGGCATTGCCGGCGCCCACCTGCAACGCGTGGGCAGGCGAAAGAAGTGCCAGCATCAAGGGAAGTGCCTTGACCAAGCGCGAACGGATGATCGAACTCATAGCTGCCTCGTTTGAAGGGGGGGCAAGCTGGTAGTCGCAAGCTGGGGTCAGATCCGTGCAACCCGCGCGAAATCCGTGTCAGTTCGCTCTCTCATGCGACGGTCCCCCTATGCGGCGGCACCCACCCATCGCCTGGCTCCACGCACTCGAGAAGACCTGAGCGTCCCCGTTCGCCAAGCGCGCCTGTGAACCACGCAAGGCGCTGTCGTGCAAGATGCACGGATTGGCTGCTGATTTGCGACTCAATTGGTTGCGTGGGCCAAGCCTTGTACCTGCGCGACGTACTTCAAGCGCAACGCCCCCAGTCTGCCGTGGGCGTGTCAGACATCAAGCACCAAATTCCGCACCCAACCCAGCACAATCGAGAGTGATCGACATGGACTCGACCAGACATTCAACCTCACCGCGAAACCGTCGATTGCTGGCAAGCCTCATCGGTTTGGTCGCAGCGCTGCCAACCCTTCCGAGTTTCGGGCACGCGCAGGAGAGCAGCAGCGAAGAGGTTCGCAGTCAAATTGTTGCGCGCCGACGAGCCATGCGCGAGGCTGCTTCGCAAGCGTCGCAACAACCTGCTTCGTTGTTGGCCGAAGAGGAGACCATCGACTTCGCATGCCCGCGACGTCTTGGGAGCTTTCTGCGTGATGAGATTTCCTATACCCCGACACCACGTCTGCCATTCGACGAATTCGGCTGCCGCGCCACGGTGAATGCCACCGCTGGATTCTGGGAACGTTCGGGCAGCGGTGCCAATGATCCGCCAGCTTTGCGAGGACGAATCATCCGAACAGACGACCGAGGCATAACATGGCTGGCATCAGACAGCGGGTTGCCAGCGCCACGATTCATCGCTCAGTCTGCCAATGGACCGATTGCTGCGGAGTGGCCTGTCGTCCAAGACATGACAATCTCAGTACAGGATCCAAACATCATCTATGTCGGGACTCGGGTCGTTCAGTCTGTGCCTGTGACGCCCCAAGTTGGGAATGGGCTGTTCAAGAGCATCAACGGAGGCCAATCATGGACGGCCATCAACTCGGGGCTGCCACGACAAGGTGATAGTCCGGCTACCGTATGGGACACCAGCCATCTCCTCCTGCATCCGCACAACGATCAGCACGTGCTGGCCGTTCTGGCCGATACCAGCACCATGCAGCTTTATGCCACTACCGATGGCGGCTTGAACTGGAATCACGTCCAGTTGGGCGATCTGCCGAGCTCGGATATTCAGCGCTTGTTCCTGCTGGGAGGGACAGAACCGACCCGAGCATCTGTCTTGATGAAGGACAAAAGCAAGCACGAATGCGAGAGCTTGGATTTTGGCCTGACGTGGACAGTTGTGTCGAACTGAACAGCGGAGACGGTGAATGCCAGAGAATGGTGGGCGATCGGACGCAGCGCAGCCAACGTCGTTGCGCACAGCGTCGCGTCGCTCCCACGAGACCAAGCCCGCGCGACGTCAGGGATAGAGCAATCCCCTCTGCCATTCGCCATTCACCTTGCGGTACTCGTGGCGATC
>DEHW01000159.1 GCA_002352135.1 Lysobacterales bacterium UBA2790 | reverse complement strand
GCCTGCCTTGGCATCGCGTAGGGACTGCAACAGTTCTGCGCCGATATCCCGCGTGGCATCGCGCGCTTCCAGTTGATCGGCTGTCATGGGCATAGCGTGCTTCCTCGTCCCGATGGCGGGGTGTTTGCGATGGGGAGCCTCTGGCAGAAACGGCGTCGGTGCATGGTCCGCATCGGCTAGCGGACAGACACCTGCACCTGCTTGCCTGCTCGACCCAACATATCCACCATTGCATCAATGGTGAACTTGGCGGACTTCTTGTTGACCGCATCCGATAGACGCGCTGGCGTCACGCCGAGAAGGGCTGCCGCTTCAGTTGGCGCGAGCTCTTCTGCCTCAATCCATTTTGCGAGTTCGGCCATCAAGGAACCCTTGATGGCCAACATGTCGGCGATGCGTCGTTGGGATTCCGCCTTCAGCGCCGCTGCTTCTTCCGGTTCAAAGCCCAAATCTTCGAAGATGTTTCCACCGACTGGCGTGGTGTGCATCGATTTGCTGCCCACGTGCATGCCTTGTTCCTCACTTGGATGGCACCCTCAATAAAAGTCTACCCCGGAGGCGCTACACGAAACGTCGCGCGGTGCCGACGCGCGTAACGGCATCACCAGAGGTCGACCGTTTCGAGCGCCGGGGAGGCGACGACGTCTCCTTTGCGCCAGAGTCCACCTAGAATTTGATGTCGTCGTCGTCTTCGATGTACTGCGTTGGTTGCCTTAGTCGCGGTCGCATCGCCATTTCGCAACTCATCTGATCGAACGCTTTGACCACCCTGCCTATGGCCAACGGATAGGGCCCACTGCGTGATGCGCGCTTGCCTCCCAGCAGATCTTCCAGCGCCGCGCCGATGTCCGGCGACTCGGCTTGAAGAATTGCCAGCAGCGGACCAAGCTTCTGCAGGCCGATGCGTTCATGGGTTCTGGAGTCGATCCCGTTTGGGTTGGCGTAACACCACACCTTGCCGTAGTCGTGCAGCAGGGCAAAGGCGATCGCGAGATCGCGGTCATAGGCGGTGAGGAGATTTGCGCTCGCGGCCATGGTAGCGACTTCGAGTGAGTGCAGCGCGAGGCCACCTGGGTAGGCATGGTGATGGGCTTTGGACGCCGGGCTCGACCAGAACGCGCGGACCGTGTGTGGGTGCAACAGCGCATCGCCCACTAGGCGCCGTAAAGGAATCGACTCAATCTGTTCAATCAAGGCCGCCGTCTGCGCGTGGACCCCTTCGATGGGACACCACCAATTCGAGAACAAGGTGGTGACCGGCAGATCGAGTTCGCGTGTGAAGTTCATCAGCAAGTGATCGAAGCGGTCGTCATCCAACGGCAGCAGGGTGGCCTTGCCACGCGTCAGGCACCCCGACGGCGAGGGTGGAATCGGTATCCAGCTCTTGGCATGCATTAAACCCACCTGACTGTAGAGCCTGCAGTAGCGGCCGAGACCATCCGAAAAGGCGTCGAGGACCTCGATCGCCACGTCGTATTCCTCAACCGTGGCAAGGGGTGGCAGTTCAATCACCATGGGAGGATGCCTCCGCAGGGGTTCGAGGGGTGCTTCTGGCAAGAAGCTCGGCGAATTCGTTGGGCTTCAGTGCCTGCAGCGCTTGTAGCAGCGACTCCACCGGCGTGGAGGGCGGCGTGCCTGCAGACGCCGACTCGGCGCCTGACAGTCGACTGTGGACTAGACCGGCAAAGGCCTGGCCGTCATTGCGGGTCAGGTTGGGGACATAGCGGGAGTACACCCGGAACAACATCTCGGTCGTCGAATGGCCGAGTACCGAGGCAATCCACTCGGGGTTCTCGCCTGAGGCCAGCATCAGCGTCGCGGCGGTGTGGCGCATTTGGTAGGGCGGTCGAACTTTCAAGTCGAGATGGCGCAGCAGCGGATACCAGATGCGGTTGGTGAAGTTCACCGCATCAATCGGATGACCTTGGCTCGAGTGAAAGACCCACGGGCACTCGGGCAGACGAAAGCGCGCTTGTGCTTCGAAGGCGGCCAGTACCTGAGGCACCATCGGAATGGTGCGTTTGGATCCCTGCGTCTTGGTATCGCCATCGCCGTCTCTCGAATGCGTGCGTTCGATTCGAAAGCAGGCGTTCTTGATGTCCACGTCCTGCCACTGCAGACCATCGGCCTCGCCGGTGCGCAGTCCGGTCAGCAGGCGGATGGTCAGATAGGGTTTGTAATCGGGACGCACACGGGAGATCAGCAGGTGTGCTTCTTCCAGCGTAAAAGGCAGGACGTCAGGTCGGCGTTGCTTCAGCGTCTTCAAGCCACGTGCGGGCGAGGTCAACCCGAAGCGATCGGCGCTTTCGTTGAGGATCGCCTTCACCAGCGTCATGATCTTGTTGATCCGCCGCGCGGAGATGGTTTGCCTGCCGCGGCCAGCGCGAAGCGCAATATGGGCTTGGAACGCCAGTAAGTCGGCACGCTGGACAGCGTCGAGCGGCTTCTCGCCCAACACGGGAAGGACGATGCGGTCGAGCGTGTCGCGGATCGAACGGCGATAGCGATCGCGCCAGCGCGGAATCGATTCCCGAAACCAGACTTCAGCGAACTCGCCGAATGTCGGCGTGGTGCTGACCACCGCGTCTGACACCTCCGCAGGATCATCGAATTGCGTGGCACGCGGGCTGTCGGGAAAGTAGGCCCGATAGTCGAAGCGGCCCTTGGTGATATCGCGATCGATCCGTTTGCCGACCGCTTCCAAGGCGCGTCGATTGCCCGGCGTATCGGCGAGTGCGGTTTGTTCGCGACAGCGAACGCTCTGGTACTGGAAGTCCAGGTACAGCGTGCGGGTTTCTGGACGGACCCGAACCTTAGCCATGGGCATGACCCCCATTGGCCATCGGGATCAGCGGGCCACGCCCCATCGACACGTTCGCGATGTCGCGCTCGATGGCTTCCCACACGAAGAGCAGTTTGCGGCCGCCAAAGGGCCGGATGTAGTGCACGCCTTCCAGAAGGACGCTGTCCTTCAGGCGACTGCGGATGGTTCGGCTGTCATAGTGGATACGGCTAGCCAATTGGTCGGTGGTGAGGTAGGTTGCGGTCATGGCACGGCTCCTGTGATGGTCTTTGTCATCACGTGATTACTAAAACAATCACGTGATGACAAAGATACACGGCAAGCGCTTACGCGCAACATCAAACGATAACTTAGATAATCGCCATTCAGTCCATGTTAAGGTACAAGCTCAAGGAACGTATCGCCGATCTCGAGTTCAGAGAGCGCCGCCGCGTCACGTTGCAGGAGATTGCGGATGCGACCGCGCTGAACCGTATGACCTTGTCAAAAATGGCGAATCATCACGGAGCGAACATTCAGACGGATGCGCTCGATCGCCTCTGCAGCTACTTCGGCTGTCGGATAGAAGAGTTGGTAGAACACGTCGAACAGGACACTGATGCCATCAGTCCCAGGTAGGTGACCCCTTCCAGAACATCTCAACGTGACTTTGCAAGCACGGGGTAGGGTCGCTGAGCTGCAGTAGGGGTACCGCTGCAAATCTGAGTTTCGACAGGCAACTTGTGCGGATTCAGGAGACAGAAAACTCATGCGACGGGAGGTCTTTACTCGCCCCCAGAACGCCCTGACAGCAGGCTTTGTCCCAGATCTGTCGCAGATTTGTCACAGGGAATTTGGCGCGCCCGGAGGGATTCGAACCCCCGACCAATGGCTTCGGAAGCCACTACTCTATCCGGCTGAGCTACGGGCGCGTTTTGTAACGACTTTTTCCAGATGACCTTGCACTTTCGAGTAAAGCCACCGTGACACCTTTTACACCTTTCAATCTAGCTGAGTAGCGCCTTCGGAAGCCACTACTCTATCCGGCTGAGCTACGGGCGCGTTGAGCTGTCGTCTCGCCGCGGGCTGGCCGCAGCGGGCGTGTAGTGTAGCGCGTGGCAGCGAAGGTGCATATGACCCGCGCAGGTCGGGCAGGTGGGTCTGGCGGGATAATTGGGGCGCTGACAGGGGCTGTCCCCTGGCTGGTAGCACCAAAGTCGACGGGAGCGTGCGGACATGCAACAGGTGGTCAAGTTGACATTGCAGCCGCTGGGGCAAGGCTTCGCGGTCGGGCTTGATGCGGGAACGCCGCTGCCCTTGACGCAGATGCTGATCGGGCGATCGGTCACGGATGTCGTTGGTCTGCTGCCGCGTGTGTTCAATCTTTGCCGCAGCGCGCAGGAGGGTGCGGCGCGTTTGGCACTTGGTTTTGCGCGCGACTGGCACCATCGGACATCGCCGTGAAAGAACCTCTGCTGACCCGTGGTCTCGTGCTCTACCGCGCAAGCCGTATCGAAGCCCTGTTGCAGCCCTTGCTGACTCTGCTGGATGCCAGCGCGCCGGAGGCGGTGCTGGCACCGCAGACCCTCATCGCAGCGCATCCGGGCGTGCGTCAGTGGCTGCAGATGGCCTTGGCCAAGGCGCGTGGACCTGCCGGTGTGGTAGCCAATCTCGACATCCTTCTGCCAGCGAGCTGGATCGAGCAACTGCAGCGCGACTACCTGCCAAGCGAGGCGACCGCCTCGACCACGGCCTATGCCACCGGATCGCTGCGCTGGGTACTGTTCGATCTGCTGCAGACCGCGAACGATCCGCAGTGGCAGCACTACCTGTCGGGTGACGAAAGTGGCTTGCGGCGTTATCAGCTGGCCCAACATCTGGCACAGCGGCTGGCACAGATCCGCGTGTATCGACCGGATTGGTTGCAGGACTGGTCGGCGGGGCGTTCGGTGGTCGCCGGCGATGACGGGATCGGCGCACTGTGGCGTTCTGCGCGGGCGCGCCTCGGGCAACCCCTGCGCGCCGAGATCTGGCCTGCCCTGCGCAAGGCCTTGCGGCAGGCACCGGCGGTGACCGAGCCGCTGCATGTGTTCGGCCTGACCCACCTGCCGCCGCAGGACTGGCAGGTGCTGGTGACGGTGGCCGAAACGCGTCCGGTCGTGCTTTACGTGCCCGATCCGTGTCGTGAGTTCTGGGGCGGTCTGCAGGGCCCGCGTGCGCATTGGAAAGGCCTGCTGGAAAGCGCGCTGCAAACGGGCTCGGTGGCAGAGCCTGAAGAGTCGGGTCACCCCTTGCTGGCAAACTGGGGACGCATCGGACAGCATTTTCTCTGCCAACTGGAGAATAGCGATCTGCAGGTCGACGAGCGGCATTGGCAGGACATCGACCCGCCCAGCGAGCCGGTGACGACGCTGCAATGCGTGCAGGAAAGTATCCGGCGGCATCAGGCCGAGCTGTTGCGTCGCCCGCTGCGGCATCCTTCGGAAAGCGCGCCGCCTGACGATCCAGAGGTACAGGCATGGCGGTCAGTCATGTCCGACCCGTCACTGCGCATCCATGCCTGTCACACCCGACTTCGCGAGTTGGAAGTTCTGCGTGATGCCTTGCTGGACGCCCGTACGGCGGATCCCGCTTTGGCACCCGCCGACATCGTGGTGATGGCACCGGATATCCGCGCCTATGCGGCGCTGTTTCCGGCNNCGCAGTCGCTGCCATGCCAGCGAGTTGCTGGATTGGTGGTCCTTGCCGCCGGTTCGGCGTGGTGCCGATCTGAACGAGGCCGACATCGACACCTGTCGCGCACTGCTGGAGCAGGCGCGTGTGGTCTGGGGTCTGGATGCCGAGGCGAAGCAGCGCGCTGGTGCGCCAGCCAAGGCAGTGCACAGTCATGCCTGGGGGCTGGATCGTGCGCTGGCGGCGTATGTGCTGGGTGAGGCGCAGGAGGGCGACCTGCCGAGCGTCGCGCTTGCCGACAGCGGTGGCGTGGTGCCCTTGCAGGGCATTGATCCCAGCCTCGCCACTATCCTTGGGCAGTGGGACAGCCTGCTGAGTGCGCTGCGCGACTGGCAGGACTTCGCAGAGGCGCTGCATCCGCTCGCTGACTGGGTCGACCGATTGCTACGGGTTGTCGACGAACGCTTGATGGCCGATCCGTCCGATGTCGACGAGGCGCGCGCCTTCGACGCGTTGCGGGCGAGTATCAGCGACATGCTGAGCGAGGCGCAGTCGGTGGGCTGCGAGCCGATGCTGGGTCTGGACGCGGTCACCGAGTTGTTCGAGGAACGCGTGCAGGCGGCAACGGCCGCGCAGCGCTTTCTGCGCGGTGGCATGACCGTCTGCGGCATGGTTCCGCAGCGCGCGGTGCCGTTCCGCGTCATCGCCGTGCTGGGACTCGATGAAGGTGCCTTCCCACGTGCGGTGGTCGCCAGTCATCTGGACCTGATGGCCGATCACCCGAGGCTGGGCGATCGCGACGTGCGCAGCGATGATCGGTGGTTGTTCCTGCAGACCCTTATGTCGGCGCGTGATCGCCTGCATCTCAGCTATCTCGGCCAGGGTGTGCGCGATGGCAAGCCGCGCAATCCCGCCGAGCCACTGGCCGACCTGCTGGATGTGCTGGACCGTGAGGCGGGACTGGCGCCAACGGAGGGTCATGGTCCGTGGTGGGTGGCGCATCCGCTGCAGCCCTTCGACGCGCGCTACTACGACGCCGCTGATCCGCGCCTGTTCAGCTACCGGCCGCCGCTGGCCTTGCCGACCGCGTCGCCGCCAACGACGCCGTTCTATCGTGCGGAACAGAGCTCGCTGGCGGTCACCAAGGATGCCCGCACGGTGCTGCGGATGGATGCGCTACTGAGCTACTTCCGGCGACCGGCAGAAACCTTGCTGGGCGAGCGGCTCAGCCTGCACGCGCTGCAGTCCGACGCCTTGCCGCGCCTGGAACCGATGCAGGACCGTTTGAGCGGTCTCGACAGTGTGGCGCGCGCACTGTTTCTGCATTGGGCGCGCGATCCGGCGGCCGACTTGCCCGCGCACGTGCCGCCGGAACTGCGACTGGCCGGTCGTCTGCCACTGGGTCGCGCTGGTGAGGCCGCGTGGCAGCGTGAGCGTTTCGCCATCGAGGTCTTGCGGGACATCGCGCGCACCCATCCGCTGTTCGCTGACGGTTTGCCGGAACCACGCTTCACCTCGCTGGATTTCGACGCTGCACCCTGGCATCTGCAGGGCAGCATCGGTCCGCTGTATCGCTGTGCTGACACCGACTGGCTGCTGATCCTCGTGATGCCCAAGGTCAAACAGACTGGTGCAGTGCTGAGCATCGAACGCAGCGCGCGCAGCGCCCACTTCGGACAACGCATACCGGTCTTCCTGCAATGGCTGCTGCGGCAACTGCAGGAACCCCTGCAGCCGGTGCGCGTTTGCCTGCTGCAGGCGGAGCAGGATGACGGCTGGACGGCGCGGCTGGATGCCTTCAATCAGGCCTGGGTAAGCGCGTGGCAGCGGCAGGACGCGGCGCGCATCGCGTCGCTGCGGCAGGAACTGCTGAGCCGCTTGCATGACTTGCTGCAACGCTACGTCGACGCCCAACACGGTCGACGCTGGTACTTCCCCCGCACCAGTTGGCAGGCCGTGACCAAGCCCGAGAGCAAGTGGCTGACGCATTGGCAGGGTCAAGGCGGTGAACTGCACAGCGATGGCGGTTACGCGGCCTTGTGGAGTCGCGATATCGAGCTGGCTGATGACCCGACCGCGATGCAGGCGCTGATCGATCTCGCCGAAGACCTGATGCAGTGCCTGTGGATCGATCCCGACGCCGTACACGATGCCGAGCCGGAGCTCAGTCGATGAGCACGACGGTCTCAGCGAACACCGCCGCGCCGACGGATTGGCGGGTCTTGCCCTTGCAGGCCGATGGACGCAGCCTGATCGAGGCCAGCGCGGGTACCGGCAAGACCTGGACCATGGCGGCGCTATACCTGCGCCTGTTGTTGGAACGCGAGATCACGCCACGGCAGATTCTGGTTGCCACGTTCACCGATGCCGCCGCCAGTGAATTGCGCGAACGCATCCGTCAGCGTGTGCTGCTGGCCGAATATCGCGCCAGCCAGACTGCATTCGAGGACAGCGAGGACAGCGCCTTGCAGTGGTTGGATCAACGCTGGCAAGACCACATGCAGCGACAGAAGGATCTGCTGCGTCTGCGGCTGGCGCGTGCCGAGCTGGACATGGCACCGATCAGCACCCTGCACGGCGTTTGCGCGCGCGTCCTGCGCGAGCATCCGTTCGAGACTGGACGTCGCCTGTCGGGTGCCGAGCTGATCGATGAAGGCGAGCTGCTCGATACGCTGCTCGATGACTACTGGCGAGAGCTGTTGCAGCGCGACGCGCCGCTGCCGAGTCACGAGCAGTGGCTGTACCAGTTGGGCCGCAAAGGTCTGCGCCAATACAGCCAGGTGCTGCTGCGGCCCGATGTCGAACCCTTGGCAGAACAGACCGAACCGGCGCGACCGCGCCTGCTGGCGCAGCCTGAAGGGCTGGCGACCTTGCAGGCCTGCCTGGACGCGTCCGGTCTGTTCAAGGCCAACTCCACTCTGGCGCGGGCGCTGCCGCGCCTGATCGAACTGCTGGCTCGCGAGGACGACTTGCTGGCGCTGTCGGCGGACGATGCTGAGGACCTGCAGAAGCCCTTGTCAGGGCAGATCACCAAGGCCTTTCTGGAGCGACCGCAGGTCAGCGCGCTGCAGTCCGTGTTGGACTGGGTAGCGCGTTGGCGCGCATGGCAGGCACACGAAGCGCTGCGAATTTGGATCGAGCGGCTGCGCGAACGCCGACGCGAGCAGATGGAAACGCGACATGTGCTGAGTTTCGATGCCCAGTTGCAGGTGGTGCATGCCGCCCTGCACGCCGCAGGCAGCGTGTTGCCGGACCTGCTGTGGCAACGCTGGCCGGTGGCCATGGTGGACGAGTTCCAGGACACCGATGGTCTGCAGTACGGCATTCTGGATCGGGTCTATCGCACGCCAGACGACAAACCGCGTGGACGCCTGGTGATGATTGGTGACCCCAAACAGGCCATCTACCGTTTCCGTGGTGGCGATGTGCATACCTATCTGCGCGCGGCGGCCAGTGCCGACGCGGACGCGCGACTCAGTCTGGCGGTCAATCGGCGTTCCACCGTGGCCTATGTCGATGCCTGCAACCAGTGGTACGCCGCCTGCGGCATGGCGCTGAGTCGTGACGCGCAGCATCCGATCCGCTATCGCCCGGTGCAGGCAGTGCGGTCCGACATCGACGCGGCGTCGCCCTCGCCAGCAGCCTTGCAGATCCATGTTCTGACCCAGCCCGAAGCCAGCAGCGAAGCGCGCGTGAATCAAGCCTTGCTTGCGTGTGCACGTCACCTCGTCGCCCTGCTGCGCGATGAGACAAACCCCGTCCAGCCCGGCGACATCGCCGTGCTGTTGCCGCAGAACAGCCACATCGAACAATTGCGTGCGCTGCTGATCGAGCGTGCGGTGCCGTGCGTCGGCGCAGGCCGTCAGAGCGTGTTCCAGAGCGAATGGGCGAGCGAACTGCAGTTATTGCTGTATGCCTTGCATCACCCGCGTGATCGTCGCGCTCGCGCCGCCGCGTTGGCGACGCGTTTGCTGGGCTTCGACTGGGCCGCGCTGTGCGCGCTGACCGATCAGGAAGCCGAACAGGCCATGTTGGAACGTCGCTTCGCGCACTGGCGCCAGTTGTGGCGGCAACGCGGCGTGGTGGCCCTGATCGACGCCGTTCTGCGTGAGGCAGTGCCGCGCCTGGGTTCGATCACCCAAGCCGAACGTGCCGCCACCGATCTGCGTCAGTTGGGCGAACTGCTGCAGCAATTCAGCGAGCACACGCCGGGCGAAACGCAACTGCTGCAATGGCTGGACGCGCAGCGCAGCGGCACGGCTGACAGCGATCCGGATGCGGCCGACGAGCGCGAGTTGCGACTGGAGTCCGATGCGCGCCGGGTGCGCCTGATGACACTGCACACCAGCAAGGGTCTGGAGTTTCCGGTCGTGCTGCTGCCAATGATGTGGGCGCATCGTCATCGCGCGGAAACGCTGGCGCTCTGGCACGCCGAGGGACGCGAACGTCTGCAGGTGGGTTGGGATGACGAGGCCAAAGCGCGCTCAGCGCAGGAAGGTCAGGACGAGCGCTTTCGCGTGCTCTATGTTGCCCTGACCCGCGCACGCGACGCCTGCCACGTCTACGCGATGCCGCCGGATCGTCGCAAGGACGGGCGTTCCACCCAAGCCGACAGTGATCCCGACCGCTCGGCCTGGGATGCCAGCCTCGATGCCGCCTTGACCACCGCCCGCACGCAGCATCCCGGGTTGCCCGCCTGGCAGGCCTTGCAACGCCTCTGTCCGGCAGTGGGCATCGAGATCGACGAATGGGCGTGGCCGGAAGCGTGTTTGCCGTCGGCCAACACCGAAGTCATTCCGCACGCCGCGCGCAGTGAGCCACCACCCGTGTTGCAACAGCGGGTGTGGAGCTTTTCGCGCTTGCTCGAGGGCGAGCACAGCGCCAACGTCGAGATGCCCGCCGAGGACGAACGCATCGCGCAACCCAATGTGCTGCAGACGTCGGACGACAGCGCTGACGACGCCCCCGATCCGCAATTGCGTGAGCTGGCGCAATGGCGTGGCACCGGATTCGGCAANNCGCTGGATCTGCTGCGCTCTTGCCTGGGCTCGCAGGGCGTGATGAGCGCCAGCGTCGTGACGCCAGACAACGCCATCGAGCACTTGGCTGCGCGTCTGGACGCCGGCCTGCACGCACCCTTGTGGGCCTCACGCAGTTCCTTCTGTCTGGCCGACCTGCCCGCCAGCGCGCAGCGCCGCGAAATGGACTTCCACTTTGTCTTGCAGGGTGCCCAGATGAGTCGATTGCGTGCCGTGTGTGCCGAGCATGGCGAATCACGTCTGTTGCCTGCGGCATTGCCCGAAGCCGCCCTGCGCGGCCTGATGACCGGCTCGATGGATCTGGTTTTCGCCCACGATGGCAAGGTGCATGTGCTGGACTACAAGACCAATCGCCTGGGTGCGGATCGTCGCGAGGACTACCGTGCGCCCGCCTTGCAAGCCGCCATGGACGCCTCGCACTACGGATTCCAGGCGCTGCTCTACAGCGTGGCGCTGCAACGTTATCTGCGCCAGCGCGGCGGATCGTGGGCCTTGGGCGAAGCGATTTACCTGTTCCTGCGTGCGGTCGGGCTGGACCGCCGCGAACCGACGCTGGGTATCTGGCAACGGCAATTCGATGAGGACTTCCTGCACGCGGTCGATCAGGTCTTTGCGGCGGCGGATGGACTTCGTGTGGGAGAGGCGTCATGAGTGAATCACGCCCGATGCGTGCCGAGCGCCCATCCACCGCCAATGCAGCACCGTTGCAGGCGGCCCTTGCACGCTGGGTGCGCGCGCATGGCGGCAGTGAGCTGCTGGCCGGTCTCGCCGCACGTGCGGTGGCCGCTGAAGCGCAGGGCGACAGCGCGGTATCGGTTGTCTTGTCGGAGGAACAACGTCTGGCACTGCGCAGCGAAACCTTGCTCAGCGATCTGCGCGTCGAGGACCGTGCTGACACGCCCTTCGTGCTGGATACCGCGGATCGCTTCTACCTGCGTCGCAACTATCGTCACGAGCAGCGCATCGCCGAGGCATGGCACGCGCGTCTGCGCCGCAGCGCCATGACGGACACGACCGCCCGCGAGGCCGATCTGGATGCCTTGTTCGGTGCCGACAGCGCCGCGCCCGCGCGACCCGATCACGCGCAGCGTGTGGCGGCCGGTCGGGTGCTGAGCCAACCTGCTTTCGTGCTGACCGGCGGTCCTGGCACTGGCAAAACCCGCACCGTGCTGCGCATGCTGTTGATGTGTCTGCGTCAGGCCAGCGAGCCCTTGCGCATCCGTCTGGCTGCGCCCACTGGCAAGGCCGCGCAGCGATTGCGCCAGTCGCTGCAGGACGGCTTGCACCAATTGCAATCGCTCGACCCCACGTGGCAGGACGCGTTGGCAACGCTGAGCGTGTTGCAGGCCGAAACCGTGCATCGCTTGTTGGCCTGGTCACCGCGCGAGCGACGTTTCCGCCATGACGCCCGTCGACCACTGCCCGCCGACATCGTGGTGGTGGATGAAGCCTCGATGCTCGACCTCGCCCAATGGTGTGCGCTGCTGCAGGCGGTGCCGCTGACTGCGCGGCTGATTCTGGTTGGCGACGCCGATCAACTCACCTCGGTTGGCGCGGGCTCGGTGTTCAGCGATCTGGTCGAGGTGCTGGAGCGACAGCACGATCCGCGCTGTGTTCGCCTGCAGCACAGCTTCCGCGCCGAAGGTCATCTGTCAGCGTTGAATATGGCCGTGCAATCCGGTGACTGGCTGAGCACGTTGCAGGCGCTGAACGCCGACCCCGCGCACATCGACTGGCAACCGATCCAGCGCGCGGAGGCCTTGTTGCCNNGCACTGGCGACGCTCGGCTCCGAGCAATGGCTGTGCGCCCTGCGCGAAGGTCAGTGGGGCAGTGCGCTGCTCAATGCCCGCATCGAAGACCTGCTGCGTCAGGCCTGGCATGTCGGGAGCACAGGCGACTGGTTCGGTGGCCGTGCCGTCATCGTGCAGCAGAACGACTACGAGCTCGGTCTGTTCAATGGCGACATCGGCATCTGCGTGCGAGAGACCGATGGTCGCCTGGGCGTGTGGTTTGCTGGCACCGAAAACGACAGCCCACGCCGCTTCGCCGCACTCGATCTGCCGCACTGCGAATCCGCCTTCGCCATCAGCATCCACAAGAGTCAGGGCTCGGAATACCCGCACATCCACGTCCTGCTGCCACCCGACCCCGAACACCGCATCCTGTCACGCCAACTGCTCTACACCGCCGTCTCCCGCGCCCGCCAANNCAAATCGAGCCAGGAACGTCGTCGCCTGAAGATCGAACGCGGCGCTGATTGCGCCGGGGACCTCGAACACGCGCGGTCGATTCCGGAAGTCGAATACCCGGTACAGCCGAAAGATCGTGGCATCAGCTTCGGATCTCGCCAGTTCGTTGCGGGTGACGTAGAACGGAGTGAGTTCGCCGAACGTGGTGGTCTTCACCTCAATCAGGCGTTCCTGACCGCTGTGATCGAATGACAGCACATCAAAACCCAAGCCATCACCTTGCGTGCTCGCCACATGTTCGACTCTGTCAGCGAGTTTTCGTTTTCCTGCGGCGTGCAGGCGGCGCGATTCCAAGGCCATGACGAACAGCTCTCCGGCGCGGCCCAAAGAGTGATTTCTTGCTTCCTGTTCCAGATAGTCGCGTTTGACTGGAGAGAATGATGGCCTGTAGGTGGCACGGATCTCGCGTGCATGATCGGGCTGCGGGCGAGGCACCCAGACGCGTTCGATGTCCGCCACTGCGGATGTCATGGCTGGGCGCAGAACCGCCGCCTGCGCCGCATCGTGCAACGTGTGCTCTTGCGTCAGTTGCGTCTCGATGGCGTCGATCAACAGTGCTTGGTAGTTCGCCCTTGGTTTGTAACCTTCGATGTAGGGGTAGCCGAGCGCGATCATTGCCGCGCTGATGTTGGTGTGCTTGAACTCGACGGAACCACGACTGCGTCCATTCAGTCGCTGCATCAGTGCCATTGCGTGTACGGTCTTGTTGTACCGCTGGCCATTGAGCTCCAGAGTCAACATGTGCAGGTAGTCGGCCACGCAGGCTTCAACTTCCTCCCTACTCCAATCGGTTCGTTCTGGCATGCGCCTGATCTCTTCCTGACTTCTACCAGGGTAGCGCGGCGCGGAGCAGAGGTGTACCGAAGACCATCTGTGTTTTTGGAGGCGCGACGCTACACCACTGGCACCGCGTACAGATCGAGCAAAGGTCGGTAGTCCGGATCGAACTTGGCGCGGAAGAACTCGAGGTTCACTCGGCGTTGAATGGCGATGCCGCTCTTGGCTGCCAGCAGCCAACCCGCTTTCTCGCGTTTCGGGCTCGTGCCCGTTGAAGCGATCGTCTTGATGGCGTCCCAGAACGGCTGCCTGTCCCGGAACACCGCATAGCGGCTCATCGACCAGAACTCGCGCCTCAAGCGGTGATCGAGATAGCTCAAGGCAATCGTGTCGATGCGACGCAGTTGTGCTGCAGAAAGGCAGGCGCGCTTCAATCGTTGCCAGATGACTTCCTTCATGTAGCCGCTTCCGAAGTAGTAAATCTCGGGAGGCAACAGTTCGATGGCGGTTTCCAGTTCGCCGGTGTCACCTCGTCGAAAGGCGATCCAGCGGGAATGACCGCCGGGATAGAACAGGTCACGTTGTTGTGCGTGAAACGCGCTGCACGCCTCTTTCCAGGCGCGCCACGCGGCAGGTCCGATGAATCTCACGGTGCAGAGAGGCGAGGATCGCGGCGTTCTGGCGGATGACCGAGCGCATATTCATGGAGATGCCTGTTCGGGGTGGACGATCACCCGGTCAACCCGGTACTGATCGATTCGACATGGTTGGCTACGGACGCACCTCATCCCGCTC
>DEHW01000188.1 GCA_002352135.1 Lysobacterales bacterium UBA2790 | reverse complement strand
GAATTACGCCACTTCCCCCAACCGCACGAAATCACACAGGTAATCGCAAATGAACACCCCCATCGACTGGACCGCACTGCGCGACGATTTTCCGATTCTGCGGCAGCAGGTACACGGCAAGCCGCTGGTCTATCTGGACAGCGCCAACACCGGGCAGAAGCCGCAGTGCGTGATCGACGCGGTGGATGCCTACTACCGCGAATACAGTGCGAACGTCGCGCGTGCGGTGCATGCCTTGGGTGAGCGAGCCACGGCGGCTTACGAAGGCGCACGCGATACGCTGGCGCGTTTTTTGAACGTGCATCGCGACGAGTTGGTGTTCACCTCGGGCACCACCAATGCGATCAATCTGGTCGCCTACAGTTGGTTGTTGCCACGCCTGCAGGCGGGCGATGTGGTGCTGGCCAGCCGCATGGAGCATCACGCCAATCTGGTGCCTTGGCAGATGATGTGCGAGCGCGTCGGTGCGCGCGTGCTGCCGGTGGATCTGACGCCGCAGGGCGAACTCGACCTTGATGATCTGCGCGCCAAGCTCACTCCGCAGGTCAAGCTGCTGGCGATCACCCACGTCAGCAATGTGCTGGGCACCATCACGCCGATCCGCGAGATCTGCAGCATGGCGCGCAAACAGGGTGTGGCGACGGTGGTGGATGGATCGCAGGCGGTGCCACATATGCCCGTCGATATCGCCAGCATCGGCTGCGACTTCTACGCCTTCACCGGCCACAAGGTGTGCGGACCGACGGGCACCGGCGCGCTGTGGGCACGGCGCGAACATCTGCAGGCAATGCCGCCGTTCTTTGGTGGCGGCGAGATGATTCGCGAGGTGAGTTTCGAGCGCACCACCTTCAATGATCCGCCGCACAAGTTCGAAGCGGGAACGCCGAACATCGCCGGCTTCATCGGCTTGGCCGCAGCGGTGGACTATCTGAGCGGCATCGGCATGACGGCGATTGCCGAGCGCGAGCAGTTTCTTCTGCGCGAGGCGACCGCACGACTGCGCGAAGTACCAGGACTGCGCATTTTTGGCGAAGCCAATCACAAAGCCGCAGTGATTTCCTTTGCCGTCGACGGCGCGCACGCACACGACCTCGCCACGCTGCTTGATCTGGATGGCGTGGCGGTTCGCTCGGGCCAGCATTGCGCGCATCCGCTGCTCAAGTGGCTGGGCGTTGGAAGCACGCTGCGCGCCAGTCTGGCCTTCTTCAACACGTTGGATGAAATCGACGCATTGGTGCGGGCCCTGCACAAGGCCAGACAACTTCTGGCCTGAGTTTTCAGGTGGTTGGATAGTCATTGCGAATCAATGACATCCGAGAGCATCTTGCATCTTCGCATCGGCCTTGCGGGTGCCTTGATCGCTGTGCACACTGCACGCCACGACGCTTCCACGGAGACCGCCATGAAAGGCGACAAGAAGACAATCGGCATCCTCAACAACTTGCTGGCAGGTGAGTTGACGGCGGTTGATCAATACCTGATTCATGGCGAGATGTATGCCGACATGGGCCTGCAGAAGTTGGCCGAAAAATCGCTGCACGAATCCGCACACGAACGTGAGCACGCGACCCTGCTGATCCAGCGCATCCTGTTTTTGGAAGGCACGCCCGATCTGAGCACCCGCGAGCCACTGAAGGTGGGCAAAGATGTGGTGGCGATGCTGAAAGCCGACCTCGCGCTGGAGTATTCGGTGGCCAAGGCGCTGAAGGCCGCCATTGCCGCCTGTGAAAAAGCGCAGGATTACGTCAGTCGCGACATGCTGGTCACCCAGCTCGAAGACACCGAAAGCGACCACGCCTACTACCTCGAAAAGCAGTTGCGCCGGATCGAACTGGTCGGCCTGGAAAACTATCTCGCCACCCGCATGGGCGATGGCAGCGGACAGGCAGGCTGAGGTCGCCATGAAAGCACCCGCCAAGATCATCAGCGCGCTGAATGGCGTTCTGCGCAATGAATTGACTGCCATCAACCAGTATTTTCTGCATGCCCGCATGTTCGGACACTGGGGCTTCGAACGCCTCAATGAGTACCGCTACAAGCAGTCGATCCGGGTGATGAAGGAGGCCGACGAGCTGATCGAGCGCATTCTCTTTCTGGAAGGCCTGCCCAACCTGCAGCAGCTCGGCAAACTGCTGATCGGGGAACAGCCACAGGAGTGTCTGCAGGCCGACCTGAAACTGGAACTGGACGTCCATCGTCCCGCCCTGCTGGCCGCCATTGCCCTGTGCGAAGCCGAGCAGGATTTCGTCAGCCGCGATCTGCTACACGAACTGCTGGAACACAGCGAAGCCGCGATTGACTGGCTGCAGACTCAGTTGCAGCTCATCGAACAGGTCAACCTGCAGAACTGGCTGGCGCAGCAGATCGACGAAGATTGAGCAGACCCCGGCGTCGCCAAACGACGCCGGGAAGGTCCCAGCGCAAACTATTCGAAGCCGTTGGCAAAGATCGGCAAGCCGGTTGGTGAGGTTGATACGGCAATGCAATTGCCAATCTCGGAGGTCTCGCCATTGGCGTTAGTCGCCGTGGCCGAGACGCCGCCGGGCGTTGTGTGAGCGGTCGACAGACCAAATTGAAACGTGGCATTGCCACTCGCGTTGGTGAACGCCTCGCCGTGCCCGATATCGTCGTAGGCCTCGCCGCGATCACCCGCTTCGCCGCCACAGGCGAAGTCCCAATAGACATCGATACGAAACGTGGCATTCGGTGCACTGTGCAGACTGCCATCGACGAGAATCTGTGAACCGCCGCTCGTGACTTGCAACTGCGCCGCGCTCAACTCGGGATAGTTCTGGGCGTGGTTCGGGGCGTTGCCGGGGTTGGTCGCAACGTTGGCTGTCGGCCCGGCGCTGCCCAGATCAATGTCCAGGCCGGTATTGGCGTACATGGTGTTCGCCAGCACGCGGGTCCTGCTAGCGAAGGTGCTGCCGAGCCCGCTGACGCGAACGCCAGCGCCATCGTTGTTGGCGACGATATTGCCACCGGCTGTGCCGGACTCGGATGCGCCGACAAAGGTATTGGTGGCACCAAAACCCACTTCGACGCCGTCGCCCAGATTGCCGGCGTCTTCCGACAGGGAAAAGTACGCCGATTTCCCGATCAGGTTGTAGACCACATTGTTGTTGGTGCTGCCAATGCCAGAGATTCCCACGCCATCCTGTTGGTTGTATCCAACGTAGTTGTATTCGATGAGATTCGACGGTGAATTGAAGATGTTGATGCCGTTTGCGCCATTGCCTAGTCCCGCGATGCCGTCGGCGGCAAAGCCGACTAGATTGCCGGCAACGGTATTGCCACCGGCAACGTTATCCAGGGTGATGCCACTGGAGGCTTAGCCTCAATCATCAAGTGC
>DEHW01000107.1 GCA_002352135.1 Lysobacterales bacterium UBA2790 | reverse complement strand
CTAAATTGCTGATCGCGGTTTCTCGCTCCGCACGCCGTTCGGAGTGTGGCGATGATGCGGTCGACTATTCTGTATATTCGAATAGTGTTGTCGCGCTACCAATAGCGCGGTCAATGGTCGGTTCGGATTCCGCTGTCATGCTGACAGAAAGTGAACTCGGCAGCCTTGGATGCGACGTTGGTACGGCAGACCCGCGCGCACGTCCGTTTTGGCGGGGTGACTTGGAATGGCCGCCGAGCTATTACGTACGAAGGATGCTGCCAGTTCCGGTTTCCGTAGTTGTCGACTGCATCCGTGCTTACGAATCTAGCAGGGAACGCTAAGAGCTTTCTTTTGAGAGGGGTTCTACCCCGAAACCACGGACTCCAACTTCCACCGATTCCATGTGAACCTCGTTGCGCACCGTTTGTGTACGCAATTATGTCCCGGATCGACTGGCACGAGAACACGGATGAACCGTCCGGCAGCCGCCATCACGCGGCATCGCGCGCCGCGAACAACCATCGCCAAATCGCGACGCGTTTTAGCTAGGCTACCGGCTTCCCGCAGGGAGCGTTGCATGAGTACGAACAAATCCGGATCGCGGCAGCACGTGCTTGCCATCGCGGCAGCGGCGGTGCTGATCGCGGGTTTTACGGGCCATCTAGCGAAGAACTTTTCGACGATTCCCGTGGCTTCCACTGCGCAGGGCGTGAAGATCGTCGCCGACAGCCTGTTGCAGACCTTACAACTGTTCACGCTGAGTTCGCGCGGGGAGCCGGGCCGCGACAACTGGCTGCTCGTGCTGGCGCGGCTTGGCGGCGCTTTCGTGGCTTTCGGTGCGGTCGGGCGGGTGTTGCTGGCGTTTCTTGCGAAATCCCGCGAAAAGGTTCGGCTCGCCTCGCTGCGCGGGCATACCGTGATCTGCGGCTATGGCGATCGCGGACGCCTGTTCGGAAGCTCCGCGCCCGCATCGTCGTGCGTGGCCATCGACGTTGCCGACATGTCCGACGCTTCGGGCGCGAAACTGCTGCGCGTGCAAGGCAACGCCGCCGATCCGGACGTGTTGCGTTCGGCCAGCATCGCGCAGGCCGATACCGTGGTTATCGGTACGGGTTCGGACGAGCGCAACCTCGCCATCGCCCGCGCCGTGCTGGTCGCCGCCACCGTGCCGCGCGAGACGGCGCTGGATCTGATCGTGACGCTGGACGACCCGGCGCTGGCCGATTCGGTGGAACGCGAGGACGCCATCGTGCGGCCAACCGGCCTCGCCCGGCGCGTGCGCGTGAACCTGTTCAACCCGGCGCGCGCCGCCGCTGTCGCGTTGCTTGGCTCGCCGCTGTGGGGGCGTCGCGCATTGGAACTGCACCAGCCGCGTATCCGCCTCGCGATGATCGGCATCGGCGATGCCGCCATCGAAACGGCGCTCCAGTTTCTGCGCGTTTCGCCCTGCTGCGGTTTGGACAAACCGCGCATCGAATGGTTTGCGCCTGCGGCGGAAGTCCGCAGCCGCCTGCTGGCGCGCGTGCCGAATCTTGCGCATCTGTTGAACCCGGAAACGGATGCAGCGCCGGAAACGCCCTTGCGGTGGGCCGCCGACCTCGTGCTGCACGATGTGGCCACGGAAAGCGCCTTGATAGCGGCGCGGCTTCAAGGTGAAGGCGCTGATGCGTGGACGGGCATCGTCGTGGCGGCGGCATCGAGCGTGGCGAACATCCGGCTTGCCATCCAACTGCTCCGCGACATGGAGCGGCTCGCGCTTCCGCCGTGCCCGATCCACGTCCACGCGCCTGCCGCCACGAGCCTCGATTCGCTGCTTGCACGCGAAGACAACGGCATCCACGCCTTCGGCAAACTGGCTGAACTTTGCCAGCCCAAGCCTTCCGACGCGCCGCGCGAACGGCTGGCGCGGCAACTGCACGAGGCTTACCTGCGCCGTCGCCGCGCCGACACGTCGCGTCCTGTCGATGCCGGGCAAGGCGCGCTGCGCGAATGGGACGAACTGGCCGAAACCTATCGCCGTTCCAACCGCCGCGCCGCCGATCACCTGCCGGTGAAATGGCTTTCCGCCAATTTCCTGAGCGGACGCGCGCTGGACGCCCCTGGCTTCCCCGAAACGCTCACGCCGGAACTGCTCGAAGCACTCGCCGCCATCGAACACGACGCCTGGCGCATCGACCGCGAACTCGACGGCTGGCGCTACGCACCGCAACGCGACAATGCGCGGATGCGGCATCCCGATCTCATCCCTTACGCGGCACTGAGCCACGCCACGCAGGAATACGACCGCGAACAGATTCGCGAGCTTTGGGCCTTCAAACCGGAATGAACCGATGGACTTGACCACGCCGCCCACACCACGAGCGCGCCTGCTTGCCTTCGACGGCGGCGGCATCCGCGGTCTGTTCGCACTGAAAATCGCGCGGCGCATCGAAACCCTGCTGCGCGAGCGCAGCGGCAACCCGAAACTGGTGCTGGCCGATCACTTCCACTACATCGGCGGCACCAGCACCGGCGCGATCATCGCCACCGCGCTTTCGTGGGGATTGGCGGTGGACGACGTGATCCGGCTGTACCGCGAAAATGCCCGCATCATGTTCACCAAGGACAACCTGAGCCTCGGCGGCCTGCGTGGCTTCCGCTTTGCGCGCGAACCCATTTCCGCCTTCCTGCGCGATTTCTTCGTCGAAGCCGACGGCAAACCCGCAACGCTCGGAAGTTCGCGCCTGCGCACGCTGCTGCTGGTCGTCACCCGCAACGCTTCCACCGGCTCGCCGTGGCCGATCTCGAACAACCCGAAGGCGCGCTACAACGACCGCAGCAAACCCGGCTGCAACCTCGACCTGCCGCTGTGGCAACTGGTGCGCGCCAGCACCGCCGCGCCGACGTTCTTTCCGCCGGAAATCATCGACATCGTGGACCAGACCAGCGGCGAGGTCACGCGCAACACCTTCGCCTTCGAGGACGGTGCGGTGACGCCGTTCAACAACCCGGCGTATCTGCTCTACACGATGGCGACCTTGCCCGAATACCGCCTGTGCTGGCCGCAGGGCGCCGAACGCATGAGTCTGGTGTCCATCGGCACCGGCAGCCTCGCCACCGGGCGCGGTGGACGATTGGAAGAACACCTGCTCGGTCTGGCGAAACAGGTGCCCGCCGCGCTGATCGGTTCGTCGCAGTGGTGGCAGGATTTGCTCTGCCGCCAGCAGGGCGAATGTCGCTATGGCGAGCCGCTCGACAGCGAAGTGGGCGATCTGGTCCGACCCAATCCCGACGCGAAGTTTCTCTATGCGCGCTACGACCGGCGCATCACCGAGGCCGACGTGATTGCGGCGGGGAAGTTCAGTCGGCGCGGGTTTACGCTGGACAATGTGGAGTTGATGGATTGTCTTGGGGAAATGGGGGCAGAGTATGCGCGGCGGGTGGTTTCCATGTTGCATTTTGATGATGCCTGAAGCCCAAGGTAACGAGTTGATTTATTTGTTCTGCGATTTTGGCGTGTCCTCGGTTTTTTGTGCTTCCCCCAAAGCGTACTTGGCCAAGTCGGGAAAGGACACCTTGTTTTCTCGGGCAAGGTTTTCGAGTTTTATAAAGGAATCACGCACATCTTGGGGGATGACTAGACCGCGATTCCGTTCCAGCCAGATAGCCTGATCTTCGATACCCTTGTAGTGCCGCTTGTCCGAGAGTTCGCTGATATAGATGTCGAACGGGAACGTTAATGCGTCTCCCACCTTCTTGCGAACTGGAACCGTAAAACGCACTAAGTGCAATCTTTTTCCGTTTCGCAAAGCGTCAGCGGCTTGTTTATCTGCCGGGCCGCCCTTGCCATTTTCAAGCATGTCCGCCAAATCTTCATCGCAGTATTCGTCAACAATGTCCACGCAAGTTTTAAGAAGAATGCGTGCATTGACATGATCACCAGTTGCCGAGAGTAATGATGCCTGAAGCTTGAGCAACCCCAAAGTGCTGCTACGCAAGTAAAAATCGAAATCATATTCTTTCGCCCATGACAGACACTGAGGCAATACCCTTCCACCGATTTTCAAAGCCTCTTGTATCTCTCCTAGGTCATGAAGTGCTTTCGCATAGTCTCTTTCAGCGGAGCAGTAGTCGAACAGCGGCTCAGTCGACTCCCGATCCGCGATCGGTACCGATGAAGGCTGTTGCTGATCCCGCTGCACCATTGCCACGGCTGCTGCCAGAAATAAGTCATTCCGAGAGAAAAGCAATTCCGCCTGTTCCTTGGCATTTTCGAATTGCTTTTTAAAACGATCTTTGGCCCATACGGTGGCTTTTCTGACCAGAAAATGGCAGGTTGACCCCTCTCCCAGATCTCGCGCACACTTGAGGAATTGAGAACTGCGGCTGACCAACTCGCGGGCATGGGTGGCCGTGATTGTCGCTCGATAAGATTCTGGCGTGTTTTTCTCGATTTCCTCGAATATGGATGAGAGCATGGAAATCGCCGTGGCTGATTCGTCAAACTGCGGCAATTCGATGCTCTGGCCTGCATAAAGACGGGCATATCCGTCGAGAGATGAATATATGCTTTGCAGGGCTTTTTGGGGCTGTTTGTCTACATGTAAATAGAAATCGGCCTCTGACAAGTCGAGTTTTGCGGCAGCTGCCTCGAAAAAGGTTGGCTCACTACCAGAGAAATGAGACACAATCCTCCTGATTTCCGAAACCAACTCTGCGTGGCGGGTGGCGTCTTTGGAAGAATATGCCTCCCGCTCTCGCTCAAACAACTCCCACAAATAGAGCCTGGCTAGGCCTCGCGACACAGGAAACCGCCTCATTGCCTCTTGCAGACGACTACTCGATGCGGAACGAAGCTCATTGCGCTGTGCGGCCTCGCCCAACTTGTCGAGCACAACCATTTCTTCGCTCTCCAAGATGTTAAGGATGATAGGTCTCGAAATGTCTTTGGAATCTTCCGGAAAGTTGCTTATATCCTGCCGCGCACGACGAATAATCGCCAGAGCATCAGCCAACTTCCCATTGGTTCGAAGATATTGCTCAATCGTTTGAGCATATAGCTCTCGCCGGTACCAAATTCCGTTAGTAAATGTGTGATCAAATAGTTCACGGCCCGCGTGTACCATAGCATCGTGGTCATAGATATCCGGTGGCAGAAAAAAGCGGTTTCGAGCCAGCTTGTAGAGGCACTCGAACTGGATTTCTCGCATTTCCGGCGTGATGTCCGCAGAATCCTGTGCGTCAATCCATCGATAAGTATCTCGATATATCAATGATGATTCTTTCTTTTCTCCCCGGCCGTCGAGAAGATTGGCCTGCGACAAATTCAGTTTGGCGGCGCGCAATACGCCAGCGGGGCTGGATTCCGGCGATTCCAGTTCAGCCAGTTGCCCTGCCAAAGGAACAAGCTCATCCAAAAGCCGGGATTGAACAAGGTGGAAGCCGCGCACCTGATCCATCTGGGGGCTTTGCAGCGTGTCCAGCACACGATCCACCGTACCTTGGGCAAGGCGTAAATTCGACTGTGCCCGGCTTGCTGACCAGCCAGCGTAAATCGCGATCAATCCGAATGCGACAATCAAGGATGCTGCAATTGTCCACGCGCGTCGGCTTTTCGCTTTGGCTTGACGGTCGGAATCGGCGATGAATCGCCGAGCATCCGCAGTAAGCAGATCGGGCCGCCGTTTCAACAGATCGCGACCTTCGGCAAGGCGCAGACCATCGAGCAGCAGAGTGCGTGCAGTTTTGGCGTCTTTTGCGCCAGCTGCAACATGGTTCGCTGCATCGCCGTTCAAGCGTCGGCGCAACTCCAGATCGGCACGATCGGCGGCAAGTTGCTCCTGCGCGCGCGGCCAGCGCAAGAACAGACTTTCGTGTGCTACGCGCACATGGCCAGACCATGCGGTGAATTCCTTATTTTCACCGGCATCCGATATATCGGAAATCGGCAACAACAGACGTTCTGCAAGCAGGCGATCACCCATGCGACGCGCTGGCGTGTCGTCGCCGAAGTCGGACAGCTGCGCAGCACGTGCGACTGGAGATTCGTGACCAGCCTCAGTATCGAAATCGGCGAGTTTGCCAAGCACCTCGGAAAGCGCGCCTTGCGCCTGCGAGTCGAGCTCGCCGAATACCCGCTCCGCGCGTTCGGCCAGTACACCCTGCACACCGCCAAGGCGGTCGTAGCTGGCCAGCGTCATCAGGCCGCTTGCCACGTCTCGCTCGTTGAACAGTTCTTCGAGCGCCGATTGCAGCATCGGCAAAACGCCCGGCGCGGCGGCTTCACGTTCCAGGTCTTCGGCGAGCGAACGCGCGCCGGATTCCTCGTAGCGCAGACCGGCTGCTAGCGTTGGCGCAAGGACGATCTCTCGGATGTCGGCCGCACTCGGTGCTGTCACGTCGAAGCTGCGACCGCGTTCGCGCAGCGCCAGCCAATCCGGCGCGCCTTGCAGGGCTTGGTAGAAATCGCTGCGCATGGTTGCGACCAGCCAGACGCGACCCGTCTCGACCAGGGCGCTCACGGCGCGAGCGAGTGCGGCGCGCTCGGCGTCTTCCAGTTTGAAGATTTCCTCGAACTGGTCGAGCACGAGGATCAGGCCGGTGACGGGCCGCTGCGCATGGCCTTCGTCGGTTTGCACGGCACTGGCCCAGCGATCCAGCGCACCAAGCAGGCTGACCGTGGCGGATTCCGGGCTGGCGGCGAGCAGGCTGGCCAGTTGTTCGGGATTGGCGAAATCGCCCTGTTTGAGTTCCGGCAATACGCCATCGCCTTGCAGCAGCGCGACGAGACCGGCGAGCAGGTTTCCTTCACCCAGGCGCGAGAGCGAATCCGGCGTCGTCACCGCACGCCGCCAGCGTGCGACCAAAGGTTCGGTGACGCCAGCGATGCGCAGGTGCGGAATCAGGCCCGCGCGCACCAGCGAGGACTTGCCGGAACCGCTGGCGCCAAGCACGAACACCAGCGGAAAACCGTCGGCAGCGGCCGAGCGTAGGCGCGCGGCGAGACGCTTGATCATCGTGGAGCGACCGAAAAATACGCTCGTATGCGCTTCGTCGAACGGAGCCAGGCCACGAAACGGCGAGCCGCGCGTGGCGATGTCCCAAGAATTGCCGTCTGTGCGGCGGCGTAGCCATTCGCGCAGGTGCTTCTCGAATTTGTCCGCGAACTCGTCGGCGCTGGCGAACATGTCGAACCCGGCGACGAAGTGGCCGTCTTCGTCGTGGAACCAACGCATCCAGAACGCATCCAGCGCGCGTTTCTGCGCCAGTCCAAGTTCCGCCTCACTCGCCTTGAACTGCGGTTCGACGGTTTTCTTGTAGACCAGCAGGTCGGGCGTGGCCGGCTCGCTCTTGCGCGCGGCTTCCATCGCTTCCTCGAACTCCCATTCGGTGCCGGTGCGGCCGCTGCCATCCCTGCGGTTGAATACGGGCGGCAGTTCCGAACCAAGCCGCGACCAGAACAGGCACACGACCAGATCGCAGTCCGAAGGTCTGTCGATCTGCGCCTGGAACGACTTGTCCGCCGTGTAGTAGCTGTCTTCCCAGCGCACCGCTTCCAACTCGATGTCGGGCAGTTCTGCGGAAATCTTGCGAATGATCGCCTCGGCGCGGTTGCGTTCGGGCAATACGTCGGATGGCGAGGAAAGGAAGATTCGCAGCGTGGTGGATTTGTCGTGGGTCATGGCGTTTCCCGTTGATTCAATTCACTTCCAACACTTGCCGCTGGAATTTGGTGATGTCCACGGTGACTTGCGAGGACAGGTTCACCAGCAGGCGGAACACGTCGCGGTTCCAGCGGCTGTCGGCATTGACGGCTGGCCCGACGGCAGGATCGGTGATCTGGTAGTGGTGGCCTGCGTAGTCCAGTTGCACCGCAGGGGACGCGAGAGGTGTATCGACGCCTTGCCAATCCAATTGCAGCACCGGGCTCAACTGCCGTGGCGGAACGCGTTGGCGGAAATCCGTGTCGCGCGCCAGTTCGTCGAAGGCGCGCTGTTCGGAGGCCACGGCTTCCAGCACATTGCGGAAGGAGCGCAGGATCAGCGTCGAACGTGGGTCGTTATGCTCAGGTGCGTCTTCGGCGGCTTTTACCACGGTGGCCGAGAGCACGACGTTGTGGTTGTCCAGCGTCATCCGGTAATCCGGGTTGCGCGCCTTGTACTGCCCCAGCACCGTCGCGACGATGTCGCGGTCGGCCTGGAAGCGGTAGCCCGGTCGGCGCGTGCCCAGTTGTCAGCCGTTGCCGTCGGCGCTTCTTTGCAGGCGCGACTCTTGTCGGCGGCCTCGCTCACTTCCTTCGCGCTGATGTTCTCGACTTCGGCCTGCGACAACGCGCTGAAGCCTTCTTCGCCGACGAGATTCAAGCCACCGCTGCGTTGCAGGTCGTGGACGATCTCGCACACGCGCAGGAAGGTAGCGAACGATTGCGGCGTGCCACCCGTCGGTGAATTGGGTAGCACGATGCGTTGCGCGGGTTGGTCGCTCTGGGCGGGAATGTCCACCTCGATGCGTTCCACCAGCACGTGCAGCAACTGACCCACCGGCCAGCCCTGCTGGTGCAGGGTGTTGAACACGTCGATGGCAATGGGCGAAAGCAGTTGCTCGGCGGTTTCCTCGCTGTTGAGCGGGATGAACACGAAAGTCGGATTGGCCGAAGTCGCGGCGTTGGGCGTCAGCGTGCCGGACAGTACGTTCGTGACGGTGTTGGATACGGCGGCGGCGACAGTTTCGCCGGTGGCGTGGCTGGAAGTGGCGGTCAAGTTGCCACCCGCGGACTGGTTGCGCCCCAGCCGGATTTCGCCGATGGCCATGAAATAGGCAGGATGGCCCTGATCCAGACGCGCCAGATTCAGCAGCATCTGCCAGTTCATGTTGTCGGCATAGGCGGTGGAGAACCCGGCGAAATCCGGTTTCAGTTGGGATGTGGCGCAGCCCGCGGCGAGCAGGGCTGCGCAGAGTAGGGGCAGGGTGGGTTTGGGCATCGACGCTATTCCAAAATGACTCAGCAACCGTCCCAAGTTCATTTTTCAACGCTGCGAGTTGATCGATTTGGCGCGCTGAATCGCCCCCTCACACCATGCCTTGAACCCGGGATTGCTTTCCTGAAGCGCGGGCTGTTCATTGCATATCTTCAGGGCATCGTCGATCTCTGCCTTCGCCTGTTCCAAGTCACCCCTCCTTTCCTGGTAGAACTGGGCCCTCTGTTCTCGCGATAGCACGGTATATATGTCCCAATCGGGACTTGGGTTGTAGTTGGCAGCCTTTTGAAGTATGACCAGGGCGCCATTGAAATATTTTTCGGCCTCATCAAGGGTGTCGCCATTCGTTGGCTTGTACCAGCTCAGCAAATACGCTTTGCCATGCAAGACCCACCATTTTCTCCAAGCCTCCGCGTCCGAGCATGTCAGGCCTGACATCACGTCATCCGCCTTGTCGACAAGATCCCATCCCAACGCCTTGACATCGGGGTATCTCATGACCAGGATATTCCCAATATTGAAGAGTTGCCATACTGCCGCACAGTGCTCGTCGATGTCGACGTTTTCATAGACATCGTCGAATTCGGATTTTTTCTTTCCCAAATCGACAAGCAGGCCCGCGATCAGTTGCTCCTTGGAAACCCCTGAGTCCAGTTGCTTGTATATGGAATCAAGATAATCCTTATATTTCATTCTGTTTTGCAAGCTTTCCGCCAACGACAACTTTGGTGCTGTGTCTGCGATTACTCGCACTGAATCACTCGAATCAGCGGAAGGTCGGTCGGCACGGCTTCCTGACACTTGCGGTTTCCACCATGCCAAGCCGACCAGCACGACACCGGCAATCGCAATAGGCGCGATCCACTTTACCCGTGCGTTTCTCGATGATGATGACGATGACGGCGGCGGCAGGTCCATTATCGTTCCGCCGAGCAGACCCTTGATACGGCTCGCCAATCGCTTGATGTGTTCTTCGATCGGCTCGGTGACGGCATCCATCCAGTTGATGTTCGTGAAGTAGAATTTCAATTGCTCCGATGGTTCGACCTCGCTGATCCGGAATGGGATAACCGTGACGCCCGCTTCCAGCGCATTGGAAACCTCTCGGAACACCTGATTGGATGCGTTGGATTCTGGCGACCAGATCATCACGAGCACGCGGGCGCCCGTGATGGCTTTCACAAGCTGTCCCGGCCAGCTTTCGCCGCCGGGAATGTCGCGGTAATCGACCCAGCAGCGGATGCCTTGCTGTTCGAGCAAGGCGCATACCGACTGCGCAATCTTCTGGTCGCGGCGGGAGTAGCTGATGAAAACATCGTGGGTTCGCGTGGACGTGCCTTTCATGGGTTTGGAGTCCGGTTGGCGGGTTGTCTCGGAATGGATGCAAGCTTTGCTTTGGAGTGCAACGAATGTGGCTTAGACATGGATGTGCGCAGCAGGCAAAAGGTCAGGCCGATACGGTCAGCACCTTGCGCTGATACACCGTGCGCCAGGAAAACACGTCACCCGCCAGTGCTTCGGTGGTTCGGTCGATCAGGTCGAGCAGGTCTTCAAAGCCGGGATCGCCGTTTCCGGGGTCGTCCCAGCGAGCGGCCGTTTCGCCAATCGGCCGCAGTTGCGAGGCGGTTGCGGCGGCGCGTTCGGCGTAGGCCTGAAAGTCCCCCTGGGAGCGCATGCCTAGCAAGGCTGCACCGAGAGCGGGAACCAACCCGCCAATCAGCGTCATCCATTCGGGGATCTGGGGAGCCCACCAGTGATGACTACCGCCTTCAGAGGTATGGAGCGGCCCAAAACCAAAGACGGCAAGGAACGCCAGACACGCAGCGATCAACACGACAAGCAGGCATATCTCGATGATCTCCATCCGTTCGTGCACCTGTTCCTGCACCTTGGCGGTTCTCTCGTTGAACCCGCGTTGATCGTCGATTTCCAGGCGCGCAATAGTGCGTGCCGCCTTCCGTAGGTAATCCGGCATCGCTTTTGCCTGGATCATCGGCACCTGCCGCACGCAGGCCCGCACGTACCAGCTTGTCCAAGAAGCACTGGAGCGATTGCCGTGGCTTTCGGGATCGCCAGGCTCCAGCGATTGCCCGGTCCAAAGGCCCATCCGCGCTTGCCGCAACAGTTCGGCCACTGCGCGGTATTCCAGCCAGCGTTCGTGCCACCGGTTGTTGCGCCCGACCAAGGTGACGCCGATCATGGTGATGATCGTCAGCAACTCGAAGACCACGAGTACAGGCTTGTGGTGATGGAAGAACGGTGCCAGCAAGCCCAATAGGCCCGCCGTCGCCGCCGCACTGGCCAGCAGGTAGATCAGTATGTAAGCGCCGCGATAGGCGCGACCGTAGATTTCTGCCAGATGATCGGCGCGATGGAATGGTCGCTGCAAGGCAACCTCCATCTGCTCTGCGATGCCGCCGTCGAATTCTGCAATGGAATCACGGAACTGTTGCCAGTTGTCGCGCCAGTTGCTTTCGCTGTCCGAAGCTGGAAGTCGCCAACGCGGTGGCGCCTTGCCGCCGAGCATCAGCAGGTACTGGAAGAACGGAATGAAACGCCCGGTACGTCCGCCATCTTCCGCGACGAAATCTGCCCAGTGTTCGCGTGCGGTATCGCTGCCCCCTGCATGCGACGTGGACGACAGGGGAAGTCGCAGGCTGTTGATCAGCCACTTCTGGAGTGCGTGCAAATCCTGCCTGCCCGGTTGTCCCGGCAGATACACGGCGATTTTCTCGTCCGGCCGAGTGGCGTGTATCCACACCACCGGCAGACCGCGCTGCATGGCCAGTCGAAGAAGATGCGCGCTGCCGCCGAGGCCATGTGCGCGTTCGCCATCCCATACGCCGATCAGTACATCGGCTTGTTCCAGGATGATTTCGCCAGTGAGTTCGTAGCCATCACGCCGGAAACCGCCTTTTTCGTTGCCGTGCAGTTCGAGCACGCTGCTGGATCGGCTCACCAGGTCGGCATGATGTTGTCGGTAGGCTGCGGCTTCTTCCGGCTTGCAATCGGCGACCGCCAGATCGACGAACTTGTGTTGATCGAACGCAATCACCGATTGCAGTTGCCAACCCTTGGCCAGTGCGACATCTGCGCCGATCTCGTCGGTTCCGCGCGCAAGGCCGGTGGTGACGCGAAGTATTGGGTCAGCGGGAAGGTACAGCTCGGCATCCTGTGCTATCTGGGTGGCTGCGCTCGCCATGCCGTCGAGCACTTGGCCGATGCGCTCAGCAACAAGTTCAGCCGAGATGCGCAAGTGGTTTGGCCGATGGCCGGTAAGGCCCGCACGCACTACCACTTGTGGCAACGAGAAGTTCTCCATGATCCGCTTCCCCTGTTGATCCAGTCGATGACTCGGCAACGCGGACACCGCAAGTACGCCCTGCCATACTTTACCGGAGGCGTCGCGAGCCGTGAGCGTGGGAACTGCAAGAAAGCATGACTTACCTGTGGTGATGTTGTCGGTCGATGCGGTCAACAAGGTGCCTGATCTGCTGCTGGTGGTGCTGATAGCAGGGCGGTGTGTCATCGCGCGAGGCCGACTTCAGTACCACGTTAATGGGTGTGGTGTGCGAACCCAAGGCATCTGCTAAGTGCGGTCTGCGACTTCGAGAATGTAGGGTTTTTTCTGCGGCATGGATTTTCCGTCGCTGATGACCGCTCCACACTGAGACTGGCGAAACGACAAACGGTCATGTGGTCGTGTGAAACGACGGACCCTGATGAAAGACGCGCGCTGACCTGCCAAGCGATTTTCGGACCAAGTGAAAGTTGAGAGGATGGCTCCCGACAGCAGCGTGGAGCCCGTCCTCAATCCCTCAACGCATCCCTCGCTGCATCCTGCAGGCGTTGCAGGTGGCGATCCAGTTGTTGCAGGCGTTGCAGTGCCATGGCTTCGGTGTTGGGGACAAAGCGCAGGCGGTCGCTGGGGGCGAGTTGGGCGAGGCGGGGGTGGTCGGCGCTGGGGATGTGGCCGATTCGCGGGTAGCCGCCAATGGTTTGCGCATCGGCCAGCAGGATGATCGGTTTGCCTTCGGGGGGCAGTTGTACGGTGCCGATGCTGACCGGCTCGGAAAGGGTCGGTTGGTTGGCGAGGGCAATGGGCGTTTCGCTTTCCAGGCGAAGGCCCATGCGGTTGGATCGTGAGTCGACCTGGAATTCGGTGTCGAAGAGCGTTTCGTTGCCTTCAGGCAGATGGTGGCCGGGTAGCAGGCCGATCTCGGCGATGGGTTCCAGCGTCAGGGCAGGCGCGGGATTGGCCCACCAGCGCGCTAGACGAAGGCCGATGCTTTGGCGCGGCCAGTGGCGGCCAAGGCTGAAGCATTCGCTCAGCGGAAGACTGTCACCGGCGCGCAGGGCGCGTCCTTGCCATCCGCCGAAGCTGCCATCCAGTGCGGTGGCGCGGCTGTCCAGAATCCTCGGGCAGTTCAAGCCACCGGCAATTGCCAGATAGAGCCGCGCGCCGCGCTGGCTGCGCCCGATGTCGAGGATGCTGCCTGCCGCCACGCGCATCGCGCGCCACATGGGCAGGGCCAGATCCTCAAGACTGGCCTCGAAACGCCCGCCACACAGCGCGATGACGGCGTCTTGCGTGAAGCGCAGTCGAGGGCCGAGCAGGGTGATTTCCAGTGCGGCGGCGTGCGGCTCGTTGCCGACCAGGGCATTGGCGACTTGCAGACTGAAGGTGTCGACGGCACCGCCGACCGCTATGCCGAGCGCGCGATGATTTGGGCGTCCGAGATCCTGCACGCTGGTCAACAGGCCGGGCTTGAGGATTTCCAGACTCATCGCGAGGCCTGTGACGCGGTGTCGATGTCCTCGGCAGCGGTCGGTATGAAGCGCAGACGCGATCCGGCCCGCAGCAGCGTGGCGGGATGGCGCTGCGGATCAAACAAGCGCAGCGGCGACCATCCGATCAGTTGCCAGCCACCGGGGCTGGGCAAGGGATAGATGCCAGTCTGCGCGCCGCCAATGCCGACCGCGCCTGCGGCCACGCGGGTGCGCGGTGAGGCCAGACGTGGCGTTTCCAGGCGTGGATCGAGCCCGAGCAGGTAGGGGAAACCGGGTTGGAAGCCGAGCATGGCGACGCGGTAAATCGGTGCGCTATGGCGGGCGATGACTTCATCCACCGACATCCCGCAGTGGGCGGCCACGTGGTCGATGTCCGGACCGAAGTCGCCGCCGTAGCAGACGGGTACCGGCAGAATGCTTTGATTCCAGATGTCTTCCGCGCCGGGTTGCGGTTGGCGATGTGCTTCCCAATGCAGATGCGACCAGGTCTGCTTGATCCAGCTTTCAACTTTGCGACGGCTCTGCTCGGCAGGCACTTCCATGCGCAGGGGCAGATAGTGAATGGCGACGGAGGCGTAGGCGGGCACGATGTCGAGCACGCCTTTGAGTCGTTGCCGATCCAGTTCGTCTGCCAGTGCGAGCGCGGCGGTGTTGAGGTCGGGATGAATGCGGTCGCCAAGCACGGCCAGCACCGCGCTGTCGCCCAGTGGCTCCAGTGTGAGTCCGGGCTGCAGTACGGCGTTCATGAGACGGAAATCGCCACGTCGCTGGGGTCATCAAGGCCGGCCAATGCCTCCAGCAAGACCTGACGTTCGTTCATCCAGTACGCATCATCGCGGGCTTCAGCCTGTCCCACGCCCCAGATCGGTCCGGGCCAAGCGGCGTCGCCAACATGGCGCGCAACGACATGGACATGCAGTTGCTCGACGATATTGCCGAGCGCGGCGGTATTGAGCTTGGTTGGCTTGGCGACCTTCAGCAACAGGCGCGAGCTGAGGTCGATTTCGCGCATCAGTTGCGCCTGTTGCGCGGCATCCAGGTCAGTCAGTTCACGTCGATCCGCCAATCTGGGCACCAGCAGCAGCCANNGCAAGGCGGGGATGCAGGCCGAATTCATCCATGGCTAGTGGTCGCCTCTGCCCAGTTCCCGTTGAAGAAACTGCAGAGTCTGCGCAAAGGCCGCTTCGGCAGCTGCGGCCATGTAGTCCGCGCGTTGTTCGCAATTGAAGCCATGTCCCGCGTCGTGTATTTCGATCTGCGCCGTGGGAAATGCCAGCCGCTGCGCTTCCACGTGGTCGGCGGGAATCAATGGGTCATGGCGACCAAAATGCATCAACAGCGGTGCTTGCGGACGTTCGTATCGGAAGGCCATGCTGCGACCACCGTAGTAACTCACTGCAGGCAGGCCAAGGCGCGTGCAGCAGAGCAGGGCGACGGTGCCGCCGATGCAGAATCCAACCACGGCGGTGGGCAAGTCTTGTTGACGCAGCAGGTCACTGGCGGCTGCACAGGCAGCGACACAGCGATCAAACCCGACTTCGGCCATGATCTCGCGCCCCACCGCAATGCCCTCGGCGTTGTAGTCGAGTTCCACGCCTGCACGCACGAAATCCATGACTGCCGGTGCAATCACCACCAAGCCCGCGTTGGCAAAGCGCTTTGCCACACCACGGATATGGGAATTGACGCCAAAAATTTCCTGCACCAAGACCAAGCCACCCAGGATGGGCTGTCCCTCAGGCGGGTCAGCGCGCCAGGCGCTGATCTGGCCGTGGACGGTGTCGAGCGTGATCGTGGCCATCGACTGTCCTTGGGAAACTCAGTGTCGGCGAATAAGCACGACCGTAATGTTGTCGGAGCCACCGCCGTCGAGTGCAGCCACAATCAATTGATCGACGCATTCCTGCGCACTCAGGTCGCTACGCCGCAGCACCTTGGCGATGCCGGCGTCATCGACTTCTTCGGTCAGGCCGTCGCTGCACAACAGCAACTGCATGCCGGGCTTCAGCTCGCCACTCAGTGATTCCACCCGCAACGATTGCGGATCGGTGACGCCGAGCGCTTGCGTCACCACGTTGCGATGTGGATGGCTGCGCGCCTGTTCGGCCGTGATGGCGCCCTGTTCGATCAATTCCTGCACGTAGGAGTGGTCGTGCGATAGCTGCTGCAGCTCACCATTCCAGAGATAGGCGCGACTGTCGCCAACCCATGCCACTTCAAAGCGGTTCTGGTTGATGCGCGCGGAAGCGACCGTCGTACCCATCGGCAGCGCATCATTGCGGCGTTTGGAGTGTTCGATGATTTCGCTGTCGGCACGCCGGATGGCATCGATCAGGTGCGTGCCGCCGCGGACTTCGCGAACGATGATGTCGCGCGCCATGGCACTGGCGACCTCACCGAACTCATGCCCACCCATGCCATCGGCAACCAGCCACAGACCCAGCTCACTGTCGCCATAGAAGGTGTCTTCGTTGTGCTCGCGGCGGAGTCCAACATGGCTTAACAGGCCGAATTCGATCATGCGGGGCATTCGTTGGGGAAATGGGCGGATGCGACTCGAAAGCACAATCCGAACTGGGTAACGGCACACCGCATGATGCCGCGCGGGTCCGTAGGCGTGCAACCGGTATACGTGGATCGACGCGCGCGGCTGTCATCGACATCATTTCGCCGCTCGGCTCGCGGCTTGTCCTGCCGAAGTCGGGCGAGTATAGTTCGCGGCCCTGACCACGGGGTCGAAAGACACCGCATGCACCCCAATACGGAGAGGTGGCAGAGTGGTCGAATGCGCCGGATTCGAAATCCGGTTTACGTCTCCGACGTAACGAGGGTTCGAATCCCTCCTTCTCCGCCAGTTGTAAGCAAAAAGGCTGCCCGCAACGGCAGCCTTTTTGCTTGGCTCAATCGAGGTCGACGATGGGAGCAACGAGACAACAAGGCTTGGCCAGCGCGGCAGCGTTCCCCTGGCGATTGGATGTGGAGGCGGCCCGGATCGAGTTTCTCCAGGTTGACGAGGGATTCATTCGTGAGGCGACGTTTCTCGACCAGCGGGCGCTCCGCGACGTGCGTCTGCCCTCAGCCATCGTGGACGCCTCTTCGCTGCCCGTGGAGTTGAGCGCAGCAGGCGTCGTTCGCCGACCGCTGGCTTGGCTGTTCCATATCGGGCATTGCGGCTCAACCTTGCTGAGTCAGGTGCTGGATGGATTGCCGGGCGTGCTGGGACTGCGGGAGCCACAGTGTTTGTTGGCGCTGGCATCATTCTGGTCTGAGCTGGATCAGCCGCTGTCGCGGGTTGCGCGTGGGGCTTGGCAGCAGCAGCTGGAAACCTGCCTGACTCTTTTGGGGCGCGGCTTCCATGCTGAACAGCGCATCGTGATCAAACCGACCAGTCACTGCAGCAGCATGGCGGAGCGCTTAATCGGACCGGAAGATCGGGCGGTCTTCCTGCGTATCGAACTGGTCGACTACCTGGCGGCATTGCTGCGCGATCCTGCCCTGCGTCATCAGGCTTGGCTCAATGCGCTTCCGCGTCTCGCCGATTGGCAACAGTGGACCGGTGATGCGCATGCCCTGCGTCTGCATGGACTGACTTCGGCAAGAGCGATTGCGCTGAGCTGGGAAGTGGAACATCGCCGGGTGCAGCGTATCCAGAAGCAATGTGATCAGCCCGTTCATTGGCTGGATTTCGCCGAATGGTTGCGGGATCCTGAGGCGCAGACCTTGCGACTTGCGACATGGTTAGGTCTGCAGGCGAGCCCGGCAGACGTGAGCGCTGTGCTGCGTGGCGCTGACTTGCAGCGCTACTCGAAAGATCATTCTCAGCGCTTCGACAACACCATCCGGCGGCGAGAGCTGGATCAGTCCATCGCACAGCATCGTGCTGAAGTGGAGGATGCACTGGCTTGGCATCGAGATGTGCTGCTGAGCATCTAGCACGACCTTCCCAAGCTGAGATCGACCCGCCTGACCGCCGTCTGCGGCCAAGCGGATCGGACAACATGGGCTAGCAATCAGCCTTCGATCCCGGTCATGCCGAGGATGTTGTAGCCGCCGTCCACGTAGGTGGTCTCGCCGGTGATGCCTGCCGCCAGATCCGAGCACAGGAAGGCAGCGACATTGCCGACGTCTTCGATGGTCACGGTGCGGCGGATCGGCGCGTTCTCTTCGACGTGGCTCAACATCTTGCGGAGGTTGCCAATGCCCGCTGCCGCGAGGGTCTTGATTGGGCCTGCGGAAATGGCATTGACGCGGGTGCCTTCCGGGCCCAGGTTCAAGGCCAGATAGCGCACGCAGGCTTCAAGGCTGGCCTTGGCCAAACCCATGACGTTGTAGTTGACCAAGGCGCGTTCGGCACCGAGATAGCTCAAGGTCAGAATGCTGCCGTTGCGACCCTGCATCATCGGGCGGAATGCCTTGGCCAGCGCCGCCAGGCTATAGCTGGAAATGTCGTGGGCGATACGGAAGTTCTCGCGATTGAGGCCATCCAGAAAGCCGCCGTCCAGCGCTTCGCGCGGTGCAAACCCAACCGAATGCACCAGGGTATCCAGGCCGTCCCAGTGCTTGCCCAGTTCGCTCACCACCGTATCGATTTCGGCATCGACGCCGACATCGCAGGGCAGCACGATGTTCGAACCGAACTCTTGCGCAGCTTCCTCGACACGCGACTTCAGCTTGTCGTTCTGGTAGGTGAAGGCCAGTTGCGCACCCTGTTTGTGCATCGCTTCGGCAATCCCCCAAGCGATGGAGCGGTGGCTGGCGATGCCGACGATGAGTGCGCGTTTGCCTTGCATGAAGCCCATTTGAACTCTCCCTTTGCGATGACATCGCACGCCGAGTGTGTTCGGGCGCGACTGGAAAATGGTGTCGAATCAGCGGTCAACAGTGGCCACGGGCAACTGCTGTCGGAAAGTATGCACGCAAGCATGCCCGGACCCGCAGTGCGCCACCGTATTGAGCGGCGGGTGGTTCACTGCTCGAGTTGAATGCGTTGGCCGATGCGCAGGATCGAATGGGCGTTCAACCGATTGAGTCGCATCAGTTGCGCGGTGGTCAGACCATAGCGCTTGGCGATTCCAGACAGTGTGTCGCCCGCGCGGATTTCGTGCTCGCGCGGTGGTGGCAGCTCCACCTCGCCACGCGCGAGCTGGGCGGCAAATTCATCGATCGCTTGATGCGCCGATTCCGGCAACAGCCAGGCGGCGGCGTTTTGCGCAAATCCACTGCGCGCGAGGGTCGGATTCCAAGCGGCGATCTGTTGCGCGGATAGACCGGTGACTTGGGTCACGACATCCAGCGAGCGCAGCTCGGGTCGTGCTGGGCGCAGGACGAGCGGTTCGGGGTCGGGCACGTCGGGTAACGCCAAGCCGTAGCGTTCCGGGCTGACAAACAGACAACGCCAGGCATTGAGTTTGTCCAGGTATTCGCGGGTGCCTCGTGGCGTTCCGTCGGGCAACTGCTGATCGGCACGCAATGGCGTGCGTTCGAGTAGTTTGCGGATGCGAAAGCCTCCCGCGTTGTAGCTGGCCATTGCCAACTGCCAGCTCTGATAGGTGTCGAAGTAGTGTTCGAGCAATCCAAGCGCCGCTTCGGTGGCGGGTCCGGGCAGCATGCGCTCATCGACACTGTTGTTGACTCGCAGCCCGCGTGAGCGGGCGGTGTCGGCGGTGAACTGCCACATTCCAGCCGGGCCGGATCGGGCGCGTGCGGCCGGGTTGTAGTCGCTTTCGACCAGCGGAATCAGAGCAAACTCACCCGGTAGCTGGCGTTGCTCGATGCCACGCAGGACGTAGTCCAGTAAGGGGTGAATACGCTCGATATGCGCTGCAAAGCGTTCGGGCTTGCCGCCATACAAACGTGCCCAGCGATCCAC
>DEHW01000152.1:32723-38187 GCA_002352135.1 Lysobacterales bacterium UBA2790 | reverse complement strand
CTGTTGCGCAGCAGTTCCTTGCCCTTTTCCACATTGGTGCCTTCCAGACGCACGATCACCGGCACTTTGACGTCCACCTCTTTGACCGCCGCGATGATGCCCTCGGCGATCATGTCGCAACGGACGATGCCTCCGAAGATGTTGACCAGAATGGCTTCGACCTTGTCGGACGAAAGAATCAGCTTGAAGGCCTCGGTGACGCGCTCCTTGGTGGCACCGCCGCCGACGTCAAGGAAGTTGGCGGGTTCACCACCGGCCAGCTTGATCACGTCCATGGTCGCCATCGCCAGACCGGCACCGTTCACCATGCAGGCGATGTTGCCGTCCATCGTGACGTAGTTGAGGTCGTACTTGCTGGCCAGTACTTCGGTTTCGTCTTCCTGACGGATATCGCGCATCGCCACCAGCTTGGGCTGGCGGAAACTGGCGTTGTCGTCGGAATTGACCTTGCCGTCCAGTGCCACCAGATCGCCGTTTGCGGCGATGGCCAGTGGGTTCAGTTCAACCAGCGACAGATCGCGCGCATTGAATAGGTTGTACAGGCCGATCATCAGTTTGCTGAGCTGGCCGACTTGCTTGGCATTGAGGCCAAGTGCAAAACCGAGCTTGCGGCACTGATAGGGCTGCAGACCTTCGACGAAATTGACGATCAGGGTCTGGATGGCTTCGGGGTTTTCTTCGGCCACCTTCTCGATTTCGACGCCGCCTTCCGAAGAGGCGATGTAGGTGATGGCTTTCGCGCCGCGATCCACCAGCACGGACAGATACAGTTCCTTGGCGATGTCGGTCGCTTCGGTGATCAGCACCGTGTCGACCGGCAGGGCCACGCCGCCCGACTGATAGGTCGCCATGCGTGTGCCGAGCATTTTCTTCGCGGCTTCGCGCACGTCATCGTAGGTCTTGACCAGTTTGACGCCACCGGCCTTGCCGCGGCCGCCTGCGTGAATCTGGGCCTTCACCACCCAGTGGTCGCCACCGAGCTTCTTGGCGGCATCGACTGCCTCTTCAGGAGTGCGGGCGATATAGCCTGCGGGGACGGGAATGCCGAACTCGGCGAACAGTTCTTTGGCCTGATACTCGTGAAAGTTCATGCTGCACCTTGGCTGAGGTGAGTGGGCCGGAAGCGCGGGAGCGGGACCGGTCGGACGCCGCAGCGCAGCAAAATGCGCCGTTGCGGGCCCGCTATTGTTGCCGAGCGGGCCCGCAAAGGCAAAGCCGGATCACATATCAGAGGCTGCTAAATCGCGGTCTGGCCCGTGCTGCAGGTGCGAGAAACATACCGGCCCTGCATCCCAGAACCACATCGAAACAACCACTTGCAGACCATTGCCGCCTTCGCTGGATGGCGCTTGATGCCCATGCGCGCTGAGCGGAACTCGACGAAAGTGCAAGTGCCTCAGCATGCTCCGCTGCACTGAGCGTCGTCGGCGGGTGACTGCGAACTCAATGCAGGCGGGAAGGATCACCGTGGCACTTCTTGAACTTCTTGCCGCTGCCGCACGGGCAAAGATCGTTGCGCCCGACCTCGTTGGCGTCGCGCCGCACTGGCTGCGGCTTGAGTTCGTCCATGTGACGCAGGTGCATCAAGTGCAGGATGCCAGGCAGTTCACTGATGATCTCGATGCGCTCGTGAAGTTTGAGCGGTGCATCCAACATTTCGTCGAAGGCCATGGCTTCGTCATCCATGTCCTCGTCGGACTCCCACGGTTCGTCGGGCGTGTCGCGCAAGGATTCCACGTTCTGCAGGAAGGTCTCGATTTCCTCGGCGCGCGAGGCATCGTCCTCGACTTCCTCGGCCTCGTCGCTGTCGTTCTCAACAGTCGACGATTCGTCATCGACGGCGTCCGGGTCTTCGGTGCCTTCCATCAACAAAGAGATCATCGCCAGACCATCGGCGAGCGCCTCATCCGACACACTGCGCGCGTCCCAACCTTCTTCCGCGAACTGCGTACCGTATTCGAAGCCTGACGCCCAATCTGCGCCGAATGGATGCTCACTTTCCATGGATTGCAGATCATCGGATTCCATGGCCTGCAGGACTTCCTCAGTCAACAGGATGGGCGGGACGGCCTCGCTGCCGAGTGATTCAGGGTCGCGGCTGATCCGTTTACCGACATGAACCCAGTAGCGTGCAATCAGCTGATTGATTTCAACGACGGTTTCCGCCGCAATCGACGCATCGGGCGGATTGACCCAAGCCAACGCGATAAGGTGGTCAAGCGCCACTTCGATGGGGCCGACGAACATTGCACTGAAAAACCCGTCGATGGCCTCGAGATTCATGCCGCCATGAGCTGCCACGTGGTCCCAGAGCAGGTTGTCCAAACGCGCCAAGTCGGCATCATTGAACGGCTCGGCGGGGGCGGCGATGGCAGGCATAAGGCGAACTCCACGACAACGGCTCGCCAGTGTAACGCCGATGATCCCAGATCGATCAAAGGCTGCTGGGCAAAGTGTTACGCGTCCAGGTCGGGAATAAGCTTGCTCTCCAGATACGACAGCATGTCCTTGATGCGCAGCTTGCGCTTCTTGAGCCGACGCAACTGCAACTGGTCAGCGCCCGGCTTGCTGCTGAGCTGGAGAATGGCTTCATCCAGATCCCGATGCTCGATACGCAGCCAGGTTAACTGTCCAATCACGTCGCTGGTGTCATTTGCCATGCGTTTCCCCAACGCCAAGCAGAAGCCAAGAGCTTACCGCGCGGCACGGAAGGTGAAAACTCGACAACAGATCGGCCTGTTAAACTCGCCGCCCGTTTCCGTAGTGCTGTGCTGCTGATGTCCAACGATCCCCGCAAGGCCCAATTCGAGCAGCACAAGCTCAACAAGCGTCTGCGCCGCCAGATGGGCGAGGCGATTGCCGACTTCAACATGATCGAAGAAGGCGACAAGGTGATGGTCTGCCTGTCGGGTGGCAAGGACAGCTTCACCATGTTGGACATCCTGCGCCAGTTGCAGGCCAAGGCGCCGGTGCNNTCGGTGGTCAAACGCGTCGTGCCGGAAGGCAAGACCATGTGCTCGCTGTGCTCGCGGCTGCGGCGTGGTTCGCTCTATACCTATGCCTCGGAGCAGGGGTTTACCAAGATTGCCTTGGGGCATCACCGCGATGATCTGTTGGCGACGTTTTTCCTCAATCTGTTCCATCACGCCAAGCTCGCGGGCATGCCGCCCAAGCTGCGTTCGGACGATGGACAGCACATCGTGATCCGTCCCTTGGCTTATTGCGCCGAGGCCGACATCGCGGCCTATGCCGAGGCGCGTCAGTTCCCGATCATTCCCTGCAACCTGTGTGGCTCGCAGGAAAACCTGCAGCGCAAACAGGTGCGCCTGATGATGGATGCGTGGGAAAAGCAGTGGCCGGGTCGCCTGGAAACCATGGCGCGCGCTCTTGGCGATATTCGCCCGTCGCAACTCTCCGACCGCAAACTGTTCGACTTTCTGCACCTCGCGCAAACCGAGTCCGCAAGCCTTGATGCGCCCACCGACACACCGGATCGCCACGCCTGGTTGGCTGGTGACAGCGAGGCGTCGCGCCCGTTTGACATTCCCGTCGTACTCCACGCCTGATCGCTGTCCGCGACAGACCACCAAGGACTGACCATGCTGTTTCGCAATCTCACCCTGTTCCGTTTTCCGTCCTCTGTGCTGGCTGATCTGGAGGCGTTGGACGAGCGACTGGCCGAACACGTGCTGCACCCGGTCGGTGCCATGGAGTTGTCCTCGCGAGGATTTGTTTCACCTTTCGGGCGCGGCGAATCCGAGTTGTCGCATCGAATTGGTGACGCGCTGCTGCTGACCCTCGGTGGCGAAGACAAGATTCTTCCCGGCGCGGTGGTGAATGCCGTGCTGGCCGACAAGCTGGATCGCATTCGCGAAGAAGAGGGACGTGTACCCGGTGGTCGCGAGCGCAAGCGCATCAAGGATGAGGTGCTGACGGATCTGTTGCCGCGCGCTTTCGCGCGCCCCTCTCGAACGCAGGCCTTTCTGGATCTGAAGCTCGGCTGGTGTGTGATCGACACGTCCAGCCGCAAATCCGCGGAGAACTTTGTCAGCGCGGTTCGCGAAGCCTTGGGTTCCTTTCCCGCCGTGCCCGCCAATGCCGAGTCCAGTCCCCGTGCCCTGCTGACCTCATGGATCGCGGGCGAGCCGATGCCCGACGGCTTCGTGCTGGGCGACGAGTGCGAACTACGTGACCCCGTCGATGCAGGCGCGATCATCAAATGCCGCCGGCAGGAACTCGAAGCCGACGAAATTCGCGAGCACCTGAAAACCGGCAAACAGGCGTTCCAAGTGGCGGTGACGTTCGATGATCGCTTGAGCTTTGTGATCGGCGAAGACCTGGTCATTCGCAAGCTCAAGTTCCTGGAAGCGGCCATGGAAAGCCTGGAACAAGGCGAACGCGACTCGCAACGCACGGAAATCGATGCGGTATTCGCCCTGATGAGCGGTGAATTGCATGTCCTGCTGCAACGACTCGGCGAGATTTTCAGTTTGAGTCAGGTGGAAGCGTGAGTCGGATTTGAGCGAATTGCGTGAGCGGATTCGCTATTTCGTGCTTGCAAGGTTGGCGAATCGCGAGGCCTTGAATTAGCCTCGCTTCTTTCATCGATTCAAGGAGTGGCTGTGAGATTGCCCTACGTGCGGTTCGGTTCTTCGTCGGCGTGTTTCGCCGCGTTGATGGCGATGGCGTCGGTCGTGAATGCGCAGATCGACACACCTGTTTCGGGGTCTGATCCGACGTCCGCGCGGCCGGAGTTGCTGGAGTCGCTTGGCATCGATGGCTTGATCGATGTCGAAGCGGATGGCTCGGTCAGTCAAGTGACTTTCAAGAACAGCAACTTGAAGCGTGAGATCGAGCAGCGCTTGCAGGACAGGCTGCTGGCATGGCGTTTCCATCCGATTGAAGTCGACGGACAGGTGCGCAATATCCGCAGCTCCTTCCGCTTGCGTCTGGAACTGCTGCGTGACTCGGACAGGACGTGGTTGCAGGTTGCCAAGTATGAGTTTGGCGTGCCGGTGCAACTCGACGCCCAACCGCCAAGGTATCCGACGTCCGCAATGCGCGATCGCATGGGCGCCGAGGTCTTGATGTGGGTGGCGGTTCGTGCCGATGGAAGTGTTGCCGAAGTTGAGCCCGTGCGCGGCCAGGCTTTTGGCAAACGGATCAGCAGCGAAAACGCCCATCAGAAGGCGCTCAAGCCATTTGTTCAATCCGCCACCGCCGCAATCCAAGGCTGGCGTTTCGGCTACTTTGCGCCACCGCTCAATGGCGAATTGACGCACTTGCTGGTGCCAGTCAAGTATTCGCTGTCGCCATCAAGACAAATCGGCCCGGCAGCACAAATGCCCGTGTTGTTTGATGGAGCGGCACGAGTAAGCATGCCCTTGGCTGACTTGCTATCACCTGAGAATCGATTGGGTAGTGATCCTTCGGCACCAATCAGCTTGGAACCCGAGTCACGCAT